>WTJQ01000227.1:2632-9363 GCA_011524785.1 Planctomycetota bacterium
GCTTCCGACGCTGCGACCCTGGCTCCCGCGGGCTCGTCCCGGAAGAAGCCGGCCACCACGCCCGACGAGGGTGGGGAGGGCTCGCTCCTGCAGCGAGCCGGCTGCCTGTTCCTGCAGGAGGGGCGCGTGGCCGTCTCCATGCTCCAGCGCTCCTTCGACCTCGACTTCCAGGCCGCCTGCGACCTGCTCGACGACCTGCAGGAGGAGGGGCTGATCGGCCCGTACAAGGGCGGTCAGCAGCGTGATATCCTCCTCACCCTCGAGGAGTGGCAGGCGCGGACGCCTGCCTCCTAGGGCCCCCCAGCACGGCTCGGGGGGAGGACCTGCCCCCCCCCGCTCTCCGTGTCCGCCACCGCTCAACGCGCCGAGGTCGTCTCCCTCGTCCACCTCGGCTGTGCGCGCAACCTGATCGACTCGGAGCTCATCCTCGCGCGCCTCGCCGAGCAGGAGCTCCTGGTCTCCGGCGATGCCGACCACGCGGGCACCGTGGTCCTGAACACCTGCTCGTTCATCGGGCCCGCTCGTGAGGAGAGCTACGCGGCGATCCGCGGCCTCCTCGAGCGCAAGCGCGCGGGCAGCCTCCAGCACGTCGTCGTCGCCGGCTGTCTCGTTCAGCGCTACCGACGCAAGCTCGCAGAGCAGTTCCCCGCGGTCGACCTGTGGGCCGAGATCTCGGACTACCGCGCCCTCGCCCGTGAGGTCCGGGGCATGGTCGACGGGAGCCGGACGGCTGGCTACCTGGAGGGTCCCGGGCTCCGCCCCCCCGACCGGGAGGACGCGCGCCTGCTGTCGACCCCCGGCTCCTACGCGTACCTGCGCATCAGCCACGGCTGCGACCACACCTGCGGCTTCTGTGCGATCCCCTCGATCCGCGGCCCGCACCGCAGCAAGCGGCCGGCCTCGATCGTGGAGGAGGCCCAGGAGCTGATCGGCGCGGGCGTGCGCGAGCTCGTCCTGGTGGCCGAGGACTCCACCGCCTGGGGACGCGACCTGGACCTCGAGCTCCCCGACCTGGTGGAGGACCTCGCGGACCTCGAGGGCGACCACCGGCTGCGCGTGATGTACGCCTACCCCAACCGCTTCCCCTGGGAGCTGACGCGGCTCCTGCGCGAGCACCCGCGGGTCGAGCCCTACCTCGACATCCCGATCCAGCACGCGGCGACGCCGGTGCTGCGAGCCATGGGGCGCGCGGGGAGCGGGGACCAGGTGCGCCGCACCCTGGACCGCCTGCTCGAGGAGGTCCCGGACCTGACCCTGCGGACCACCGTGCTCCTCGGGTACCCGGGGGAGACCGACGCCGACGCCGAGGAGCTGGTCCGCTTCGTGGAGGAGTACCGCCTCGCACGCCTGGGGGCCTTCACCTACTCCGACGAGGAGGGCACGCCCGCGCACGGTCGCGACGGGCAGGTCCCTGCCGAGGACGCCCAGGCTCGCCTCGAGGCGGTGCTCGCGGCGCGGGACCGCAACCTGGCCGCGGTCCAGGGCGAGCAGGTCGGCCGCGAGCTCGAGGTGCTCGTGGACGAGGACTCCGACGAGGAGGGAGAGGCCCTGGGGCGCACGTCCATGGACGCCCCGGAGGTGGACCCGCGGGTGCTCGTCGAGGCCGAGGGCCTGCAGGCGGGCGACCGCGTCCGGGTCCGCGTCACGGAGGTGACCGAGGAGTTCGACCTGGTCGGGGGACTCGCATGAGCGGTGTCTTCCGCCACTGGCCGAACCGGATCACCGCGCTGCGCTTCGTCGGCTCTCTCGTCCTCTTTGGGCTCCTGCAGCTCCTCGTCCACGTCCCGGCCGACGAGATCGCCGAGCACCGCGGCACCATGCAGGCCGTGTTCTGGCTGTTCGTGATCACGGCGGCCACCGACTACCTCGACGGCTACCTCGCCCGGCGGGACGCCCTCGTCTCGGCCTTCGGTCGCATCGCCGACCCCTTCACGGACAAGGTCCTGATCCTGGGGACCATGATCTTCTGCGCGGTGAGCCCCTGGACCCGCGAGCTCATCCCCGCCTGGATGGTGGTGGTGATCATGGCGCGCGAGTTCCTCGTCACCGGGATCCGCGGCTACGTCGAGAGCGTCGGGGGCGAGTTCCCCGCGGACGGCTTCGGCAAGATCAAGATGATCGCCCAGTGCCTCGCGGTGGGCGGCGTCTTCTGGCTCGACGCCTTCCCGTGGCCCGCGGCGTGGCTCGAGGCGTGGCGCTGGATCGTGCTCGTCCTGGTGTGGATCACGCTCCTGGCCACGATCGGCTCGGGCCTCTCCTACGTGCTGAAGGCGCGGGGCGTGCTCGAGAGGAGCGCCCAGTGAACCGACTCCGCCTCGGCATCATCACCGCGGGCTTCCTCGGCTGCGCGCCGGTGGCCCCCGGCACCTTCGGGACCCTGGCGGGCGTCCTGTTCGCCTGGCTCCTGCGGGACACGACCCCCTACCCGGCCTTCGTCCTGGGCCTCGCGGCCGTGCTCTACGCCATTGGCCGCGCCCTGGGTCCTTGGACGGAGCAGCACCACGGCAAGGACCCGGGCTGCTTCGTGCTCGACGAGGTCATCGGGTACCTGATCACGGTGTGCTGGCTGGACGCGCCGAGCCTGGTCGCCCTCGCGGTCGGCTTCCTCCTCTTCCGGCTGTTCGACATCCTCAAGCCCTGGCCCGTCCGCGCCATGGAGCGCATCCCCGGAGCGGACGGCATCCTGCTCGACGACGTCGTGGCGGGCCTGTACGGGCTCGGCTGCATGGCCGCGCTGCGCCTCCTCCTTCCCGGCGAGGGCCTCTGGGTCTACAACGGGGCCTGAATGTCGAGGAGCCGCACCCGAGAGAGCGCCAGCGGGATGAGCCTGGCCAGCCGCTTCGCCCTCGTGACCAGCATCGGTCTGGCCGTCGTGATGGCCCTCGCCGGCTGGATCCTCCTCAGCAAGAGCGAGGAGCTGGTCGACGCCTCCGTCGACCGCAGCCTGCGCGCGGCAGCGCGCGCGGAGACGGAGCGCGGCCGCG
Organism: Planctomycetota bacterium; assembly: GCA_011524785.1. Taxonomy (GTDB): domain Bacteria; phylum Planctomycetota; class UBA1135; order UBA1135. Next base: position 5,617 of record WTJQ01000227.1, read on the forward strand.
CCGAGGGGGAGGGCTTCATGGAGCGCGGGAACAAGGGCGACGCGCTCGACGGGGTCGGGCGCTTCCCGGCGACCATCCGGACCGGCGAGCTGGCGGGCCGCAGCGCGCACCTCTACGAGGTGGAGGGCGGTGCGAGCATCCTCGCGCCCGATCCCGACGCTCACTCCAAGGACAACCTCCGCGGCCTCGTCGTCCTGGTGGGGGTGCTGGTCGCAGGCGCCGGAGCCGCCCTCGCGGCCTGGGCCGCCACCTCGGCCGCGCGGCCCCTGCGAGCCCTCGTCGACGACGTGCAGGCCCTCGCGCGGCGCGGTCTGCGCCACAGCGTGAAGGCCCAGGGGCCCCGGGAGGTGGTGCTCCTCGGTCGGGCGATCTCACGCATGGCCCAGGACCTGCTCGAGGCGCGCGAGGCCGAGCTCGAGCTGGGGGTGCGGGAGCGCGAGCAGGCGGTCGCTCGAGAGGTCAGCGATGCCCTCCGTCCGCAGTCCACTCCCGAGCCTGCAGGCTGGACCGTACTCGACGCACGGCTCGAGGGCTCGGAGATCGGCGGCTCGTTCCACGAGTTCCTCGAGGTGGGGGGCCGCACCATCGTCCTGCTCTGCGACGTGACCGGGGAGGGCGTCCCCGGCGCGCTCGTCGGCGCCACGGCGCGCGCCTTCCTGCGGGCGGCGCTCGAGCGCGAGGAGGCTCTTGCGCCTGCTCTGGCGCGCGTGAACCGGGACCTCCATCGGGACCTGCAGCCGGGGCTCGCCGTGACGGCGCTCTGCGTGGCCCTGGATCCGGGAACGGGCCAGGCCGAGATCGCCTGCGCGGGGCACCAGGTCGCCCCGCTGCGCTGGTCCGCGGCGCGCGGGGAGCTGGAGACCATCCATCCCGAGGGCATCGCCCTGGGCTTCGACAAGGGGCCCTTCTTCGAGCGGAGCCTCGAGGGGGTCGAGGTCCAGCTCGAGCCGGGCGACGCGCTGCTCCTGGCCTCGACCGGCCTCGTGGCTCAGCCAGGGGCCGGCGGTGAGGAGTGGGGCGAGGACGCCCTCCAGGCCTCGGCCGCCAGGCACCTCGCGACCGGACCCTACGACGCCATCGCCGGCGTCCAGGACGACGCCGAGGCCCACCGCGATCCCGGCGGCGCGAGCGGCGGCCTCCCCGATGCGACCCTCGTCGTCGTCGCGCGCGACCGCACGACCCCCAGATCCGAGGCACCCTGAGCCCCGCTCTCCCCGAACCCATGCAGATCCAGGAGTTCCAGCGCCTCATCGAGGCCGTCTACTACGAGAAGGACTCGGCCCGCGGCCTGGCAGGGACCCACATGTGGTTCTGCGAGGAGGTCGGGGAGCTGACCCGCGCCCTGCGGCGCGACACCCGCGAGGAGCTGGAGGGCGAGTTCGCGGACGTCCTCGCCTGGCTCGCGAGCCTGGCCTCCATCGCGGGCATCGACCTGGAGGAGGCGGCCCGCAAGAAGTACGAGCGCGGCTGTCCCCGCTGCGAGGCGACCCCCTGCGCGTGCGGGTGAAGCAGGGCGAGCTCCTCGACTCCCCCGGACCGGGGGCCCTCGTTCGGGTCGCGCTCAACCGACCCATGCGCGAGGAGTACACCTACTTCGTCCCGCCGGGGACGGAGCCGGAGCCGCGCGTGGGCATGCGCGTCGCGGTCTCCTTCGCGGGGCGGCGCGAGGTGGGGATCGTCACCGAGCTGCCGGAGGAGACGGACGTCCCGGCCTCGCGCCTCAAGCCGCTCTCGGCCGTGCTGGACGACGAGCCCGTGCTCGACGAGCAGCTCCTGAAGCTGACGCGCTTCATGGCGTCCTACTACGCCTGCTCCTGGGGCGAGGCCCTCGCGGCCGTGCTGCCGGCCGTGCTCAAGCGGGAGGGTGGCCGGCGCAAGGTGGTGCAGCTGCGTCCCGCCGAGGGCGTGGGGCAGGACCAGCTCGCCGAGCTCGAGGACAAGCACGAGGCCCAGTTCCGCGTGCTGCGGACCCTGCTGGAGGCCTCGGGCCCGCTGGAGCGCAACGACCTGCTGCGCAAGCTGAACGTCTCGCTGTCCCCCGTGCAGACCCTCGAACGCAAGGGGCTGGTCGTCAGCGAGCGCGTCGAGACGGGGCTCGACGAGCTGCTCGCGGCCCCGGCCGCTCCTCGGGCGAAGCCGGATCAGCTGACCCCCGGCCAGGAGGAGGCCGTTGCGGCCCTGAACGCGCGCGTCCAGCAGGGGGGCTTCGAGGCGTTCCTGCTGCGCGGCGTCACCGGCAGTGGGAAGACCGAGGTCTACCTCTCGGTGATCGAGGAGGTCCTCGCGGCGGGCCGCGGCGCGATCGTCCTGGTCCCCGAGATCGCGCTCACGCCCCAGACGGTCGGCTGGTTCCGCGGCCGCTTCGGGCAGGTGGCGGTCCTCCACAGCCGCATGACGGACGCCCAGCGGCACGACGCCTGGCGCATGATCCGCAGCGGTGAGGCGCGCGTCGTGGTCGGCGCCCGCTCGGCCCTGTTCGCCCCCATGCCGGACCTCGGCATCGTGATCGTGGACGAGGAGCACGAGCCGTCCTTCAAGCAGGGCAGCACGCCGCGCTACCACGCCCGGGACATGGCGGTCCTCCGCGCCCGCGATGCCGAGGCCGTGTGCGTCCTGGGGTCCGCGACCCCGTCGCTCGAGTCCTGGGAGAACGCGCGCCAGGGCCGCTACACCCTGCTGACCATGGACAAGCGCGTCCACGGCGGGCGCCTGCCGTCGGTGGAGGTCGTGGACCTGCGCGTCGAGAAGGCCGACGGCCCCTTCTCGGGGCCGCTCGAGCTCGCGCTCAAGGGAGTGCTCGAGCGAGGCGAGCAGGCGATCCTCTTCCAGAACCGGCGCGGCTTCGCCCCCGTGCTCTGGTGCCGCGCCTGCCGGACGGCGGTGCGCTGCGCCCACTGCGACGCGAGCCTGGTCTTCCACAAGCGGCACCAGCGGGTCGTGTGCCACTCGTGCTGCGAGGAGCAGCGCACGCCCACGGCCTGCCCCAGCTGCACCGCCCCCGGGCTGCGGTTCCTGGGGGAGGGCTCCGAGCGCGTGGAGGAGGCGGTGCTGGCGCGGTTCCCCGCAGCCCGCGTGGCGCGCATGGACAGCGACACCATGCATCGGCGCGAGGACTACGAGGAGGTCCTGGGGGCCTTCGGACGGGGCGAGCTCGACGTCCTGGTCGGGACGCAGATGATCGCCAAGGGGCTCGACTTCCCGCGCGTGACCCTCGTCGGGATCATCTCCGCCGATGGCTCCCTCCACCTGCCGGACCTGCGCGCGGCCGAGCGGACCTTCCAGCTCCTCTCTCAGGTCGCGGGGCGTGCCGGCCGGGGCGAGCTCGACGGGCGGATCCTCATCCAGACCCACACCCCCGAGCACCCGGCCATCGTGCAGGCCGCGCGGCACGACTACCTGACCTTCGCCGCGGGGGAGATGGCCCTGCGCGAGGAGCTCTCGTACCCGCCCTTCGGCCGCCTGGCCCGGGTCGTGCTCGAGGACGAGGACGCCGCCCGGGTCGACGAGGCGGGGAGCGCCCTCGCGGCGATCCTGCGGGAGCACCTCGATCCCGCCCAGGCCCAGGTCCTCGGACCCGCGCCGGCGCCCATGGCGCTGCTGCGTGGGCGCCACCGCTCGCACCTTCTGATCAAGGCGCCCGGGCGCGGCGAGGGCCTCGCGCCGGCCCGCGCGATCCTGCAGACCTTCGCCGAGCGCACGCCGCGGCCGCGCGTCACGATCGACGTCGACCCGGTCTCGATGCTGTGA
>WTJQ01000227.1:9463-15678 GCA_011524785.1 Planctomycetota bacterium
CTGGCCTCACACCCCCGCGCGGCAGCTCTCGACGAGCTCGCGGAAGCGCACGAAGAGGTGCGTCGAGTCGAGGGGGCCCGGGGCGGCCTCGGGGTGGTACTGCACGCTGAAGACCGGGAGGGTCCTGTGACGCATGCCTGCCACCGTGTCGTCGTTGAGGTTGAGGTGCGTGACCTCGAGGTCCTCGGGCACGGACGCGCGGTCCACCGCGTAGGAGTGGTTCTGGGAGCTGATCTCCACCCGGCCCGTGGTCTCGTCGCGCACCGGGTGGTTCGCGCCGTGGTGGCCGAAGGGCATCTTGAAGGTCTTCGCCCCGAACACGATCGAGAGGATCTGGTGGCCGAGGCAGATGCCGAAGACCGGCTTCACCTGCACCAGCTCACGGGCCGCCTCGATGACGCTCGTCACGGCGGACGGGTCACCCGGCCCGTTCGACAGGAAGACCCCGTCGGGCTCCAGCGCGAGGATCTCGGCCGCGGTCGTCGTGCAGGGCACGACCGTCACGTCGAAGCCGACGTGCACCAGGCTGCGCAGGATGTTCCGCTTCACGCCCGTGTCGATGGCGACGACCTTGAGGCGGTCACCGCGCTCGACCTCGAGCTCGGTCGGGTAGCTCTGGTCGTACCCCTCGCGCCACTCGTAGGCCTCCTTGCAGGTGACCTCGGCCGCGAGGTTCCGTCCGTCCGTGGCCGTGGCGGCCTTGGCCTTGGCGACGAGGGAGGCGGCGTCGCCGTCCTCGGTCGAGACGACGCAGCGCAGGGAGCCGTGCTCGCGGACGAGCCGCGTGATGCGGCGCGTGTCGACGCCCTCGATGGCGACGATGCCCTCCTCGATCAGCCACTCGGGGAGGGAGAGGTCGGCGCGGTGGTTGGACGGGATCGAGGAGAGCTCGCGGATCACGAACGCCTCGGCCCAGGCGCGCTCCGACTCCGAGTCCTCGCGGGCGATGCCGTAGTTCCCGATGAGCGGGTAGGTCATGGCCACGACCTGTCCGGCGTAGGAGGGATCGGTGAGGATCTCCTGGTAGCCCGACATGGCGGTGTTGAAGACGAGGTCGCCCCCCTTCTCGCCCGTGGCGCCCACGCTGCGCCCCTCGAACACCTCGCCCGTCTCGAGCGCCAGCCAGGCCTTCTTCGTCTCGGTCATGCTTCCGTCCTCGTGCGGTTCATCATGGCGGCGGCATAGCCCCCCCCGAACCCGTTGTCGATGTTCACGACCGTCACGCCGGCCGCGCAGCTGTTGAGCATCCCCAGGAGGGCGGCGAGGCCGCCGAAGGAGGCGCCGTAGCCCACGGAGGTGGGGACCGCCACGACCGGGCGATCGACCAGGCCTCCGACCACGCTGGGGAGCGCGCCCTCCATGCCCGCCACCACCACCAGGGCATTGGCCTCGTGGAGGCGCTCGGCGTGCTGCAGCAGGCGATGCAGGCCCGCGACGCCCACGTCCGCCAGGTGCTCGACCCGGGCTCCCATCATGCGGGCGGTGAGGACCGCCTCCTGGGCCACCGGGCGGTCGCTGGTCCCCGCGCTCAGGACGAGGACCAGGCCCTCACCCTCCGCGGGCTCCCGGTCGACCCACACGACGCGGGCCTCGGGATCGTGCTGGGCGTCCGGCAGCTCGTCGAGGAGCGCCTCGGCGCCCTCCTCGGAGACCCGCGTCACCAACAGGCGCGGGTGGTGCTCGAGCAGGGCGCGCCCGATCTCCCGCAGCTGGTCCGGCGTCTTGCCAGCCCCGAAGACGACCTCGGCCTGGCCGCAGCGGGTCGCCCGCTGGAGATCGAGCCGCGTGTGGCCGAGCTCGCGCGAGGGCCAGTGGGTCAGGGAACGGAGCGCCTCCGTGACCGGCACCTGGCCGTCACGCACCGATTGCAGCAGCGCCTCGAGTTCCTTGCGTTCCAACGGGGAGGAGTCCTCGCTCCGATTGGGAGCGGAGTCTATCCGCAAGCGTCGCCGCTGGCGACGCTGGAGGCGCGGTCCCGGGTGGGCTTCTCGGGGAGCGCCCGGCCAGCGCCCGGTCAGGCCTCGCCGAGGGCCGCACGCACGCACCCCTCGAGCCAGACGAGCCCCTCCCCGGGCTCGGTGATCCCGGCCGGCAGGACCACGTGGACGAGGCCGGCCCGGACCCGGCGCAGCTCGGTGTCGAGGCGGCCGAGCAGCCCCTCGGCCGCGACCCGGTCCCCGTACTCGATCAGGTAGACGTCGTCCCGGAGGGCCACCCGGCGCACGTCGAAGAGCTCGAGCTCGGCCCGCAGCCCCGCGAGCCGCAGCAGCATCAGCGCCTCCGCGGGCGGGCGCCCGAAGCGGTCCCGCAGGTCCTGCTCGGCAGCGGCGGCCTCCTCGCGGGTCGCGATCTCCGTGAAGGACCGCAGCAGGTCGAGGCGCACGCCCGGGTCGGGGATCCACTCCGGCGGGAGGAGCGCGGCCACGCCGAGCTCCAGCTCCACGCCGCGCTCGGTCTCGGAGACCTCGGGCTCCGCGTCCGCTCCCTCCCCGGACTGGAGGCGCTCCACCGAGAGCTTGAGCAGGCGGCAGTACATGTCGTAGCCCACGGCCGCGATGTGGCCGGACTGCTGGGCCCCCAGCACGTTGCCGGCCCCCCGCAGCTCGAGGTCCTTCACGCTGATCCCGAACCCGGCGCCCAGGTGGCTCATCTCCTCCAGCGCCTTCAGCCGCTGGCGCGCGATGTCACGCAGGGGCTTGTGCCGCTCGACGAGCAGGTAGCAGTACGCCTGCTGGTCCCCGCGCCCGACTCGTCCGCGCAGCTGGTGCAGCTCCGCGAGCCCGAAGTGGTCCGCGTCCTCGATCAGGATCGTGCCGGCCGAGGGGATGTCGACCCCGTTCTCGATGATGGTCGTCGCGACGAGGACGTCCGCCTCGGCGCGGGTGAAGGACTCCATCACGGCCCGCAGCTCCTTGGCGGGCATCTGGCCGTGTCCCACGGCGAAGGTCGTCCCGGGGACGAGGCCCGCGAGCCGGCGCACCACCGAGTCGATGGAGGAGACGCGGTTGTGCAGGTAGTAGACCTGTCCGCCGCGCCCTCGCTCGCGCAGGATCGCCTCGCGCACCAGCTCGTCGTCCTGCGTGTAGCCGAGGACCGTGCGAATGGCGCGGCGGCCCGGGGGCGGGACCGAGAGCGCGGAGATGTCCCGCAGCCCGGACAGGGACATGTGCAGGGTGCGCGGGATGGGGGTCGCGGTGAGGGTCAGCAGGTCGACCTCGGCCCGCAGCTGCTTGAAGTGCTCCTTGTGGGTGACGCCGAAGCGCTGCTCCTCGTCGATGATCACGAGGCCCAGCCGGTGGAAGCGCACGTCCTTGGAGAGGATCCGGTGCGTGCCCACCACGATGTCGACCTCGCCCGAGGCCAGGGCCTCGCGGATCCCCTTGGCCTCCTTGGTGGTCGTGTAGCGGCTGAGGGCCTCCACGCGCACCGCGAAGTCCGCCAGGCGCGAGCGGAAGGTCTGCAGGTGCTGCTGGGCCAGGATCGTGGTGGGGACGAGGACCGCGACCTGGCCGCCCCCGGCGACCACCCGGAACGCGGCGCGCACGGCCAGCTCGGTCTTCCCGAAGCCGACGTCGCCGCAGAGCATGCGGTCCATGGGCTTCTCGCTGGCGAGGTCCGCGTCCATCTCACGGTCCGCCTTCGCCTGGTCCTCGGTGTCCTCCCAGGGGAAGGCGTCGACCATCGCGCGCACCATCTCGCCGTCGCCCGTCCACGCGGGCCTCTGGCGCAGGGCACGCTTGGCCTGGACCTCGATCAGCTCGGCCGCGAGGTCGAAGAGCCCCTTCTGGACCTTCTCCTTGCGCTTGCGGAACGCGCTGCCGCCGATCTTGTCGAGGGTGATCGAGGCCCCGCCGCCGATGTAGCGCTGCACCAGGTCGATGCGCGTACTCGGGACGTAGAGGCTGACCTCCTCGGCGAAGACGAGGTGCAGGTGCTCCTCCTCACCCGCCCCGCGCTTCATGCGCACGAGGCCGCGGAAGCGCGCGAGCCCGTGCACCGCGTGGACCACGTGGTCCCCGGGTCGCAGCTCGAAGAACGACTGGATCGCCCGCACCTTGTGGCGCGGACCCTGGGCGGCGCGCCGGCGGGTCCCGAGGACGCCCTTCACCTCGTGGTGGTTGAGCAGCACGAGACCCCAGCCGGGCATGCGGAAGCCCTTGCTCACGAGGCCCAGCGCGAGCTCGACGCCTTCGGCACCGCCCTGCTGCTCCAGGGCCTCCGCCAGGTTGTGCTGGTCGGCCTCGCTGTGGCACGCCACGAGGACGCGGGCGTTCGCGGCCGCCTCGCCGAGGGCCTCGGCCGCGCGGCCCATGCCGACCTCGAGGGCCTGCACGCTGCGCGTCTCGAAGACCAGGTCCTCCCCCGGGAGGCTCTGGAGGCAGAGCTCCTGCAGGACCTCGCGGCGGTCGGCGAGCCCCTTGAGAGCACGCTCGTAGGCGGGGGAGCGGATCCGCAGGGCCTCCGTGCGCTCCTCGACGCGGAGCGGCTCCACGGTCACCCACAGGGTGTCCGCGGCGAACAGCTGGCTCGGGTCCGTGGCCCCGGCCTCGCCGACCTCCACGGTGTCCGTGGCGAGGCAGACCGACACCTCGTCGTGGGTCGCCGTCGACCGCTGGTCGGCCGGGTCGAAGGTCCGCAGGGACTCCACCTCGTCCTCGAACAGCTCGATCCGCAGGGGTTCGGCGGCGGCGAACGGATAGAGGTCGAGGATGTCGCCGCGCAGGCTCACCTCCCCGGGGGCCTCGGCCAGCGGCTGGCGCTCGTACCCCATGCGCACCAGGCGATCGAGCAGGCCCTCCCCGTCGAGGACCTGCCCCTTCTGGACGGTGAGGATCTCGCGCTCGAGGTCCTTGAGCGCGGGCAGGGGCTGGAGCAGCGCGACCATGCTCGCCACGACGATGCGCGGCCGCTGCTCGACGGGCCCGGTCATGCGCCGCGCCAGCTCCATGCGGGCGAGGGTCGCGCCGCCGTCCGCGCCCTCGCGGGACGGGAAGGCCAGGGCCTCCACCCCGAACTGGGCGAGGTCGGTCGCGAAGGCCTCCGCCTCGCCGTCGGAGGCGAGCACGACCAGGGCCGAGCGGTCCCCGAGGTGACCGCGGGCGGCGAGGTGGGCGAGGACCAGCGCCTGCGAGCCGCCCCAGAGCCCGCCCGCGTGCACCCGACCCGCACCGCTCGCGACGAGGTTCGCGAGGGAGGCGCACTCCGAGAGCTCCGGCAGAGCACCCGCATCCAGCAGGACGGCCGAGGCGACCTCGGCGGTGCCAGAGGCGGTCATGCCAACTCCTCCCCATCTCCCTCGAGTGCCTCGAGCGCGAGGAGCGCAGCGCGGCGCTCGGCCTCCTTCAAGGTCGAGCCCCAGGCGTCGGGGTGGGGCGTGCCCGCGACGACCGCGCGGACGCGGAAGCGCGGCGCGTGGGCCTCACCGGACTCCTCGAGCAGCTCGTAGGAGGGCGGGGCTCCGCCGTCCCGCTGGGCCAGCTCCTGCAGGCGCTGCTTGGGGACCACCACCTCGGCCTCCGCGCGCGCGCGCCCAAGGGCCTCGGCGAGGCTGGTCTCGACGAAGCTGCGGGCGGCCTCCAGCCCGGCATCGCGGTGGACCGCGCCAACGACGGCCTCGTACAGGCCCGCCCGCACGCTGGCCGAGAGCTCGACCTTGCGCAGGCCCTTGCCCACGCGCAGGCGCGGCGTCAGGCCCAGGCGGTCGGCGGCCTCGGCGAGGGTCGGTCGCGAGACGACGTGGCTCTTGCGGACCGTCAGCTCGCCCTCGGGCAGGTCGGCCCGCTCGGTGAACAGGGCCTCCGCCACGATGAGGTCGAGCACCGTGTCCCCCAGGAACTCCAGGCGCTCGTTGTGCCTTGGCCCGGCGCTCGCGTGCGTCAGGGCCTCCTCGAGGAGCGACGGATCCTCGAAGGCGTGGGGGAGATCGGGGACGGGCTGCACGGGGTGGAGCCGCGCCAGGCTCGCGGGGTGCGGTCCTTGGCACGGTCGTGGGGAGGAGAATAGCGTGAGCCGAGCGCAGCCCTCCTGGGAGCCCCGGATCCGTGGAACCCCGGCCGCGTCGTCCTGGCCACGCCCACGCCTCGCGATCGGGGGCGCGCCGCCCTCGTCCACGACCCCATGAGCCCCGTGCAGCGCCCCAACGACGACCTCGTCGAGCCCCTGTTCGCCGGGCTGCGCGGATCGGAGGACGGTCCCCACAACAGAGCGGGGACCGA
>WTJQ01000227.1:15778-17185 GCA_011524785.1 Planctomycetota bacterium
GTTGCGGTCCTCCTGCTGGCGCTGGTGGCGCGGAGCCTCCTCGGAGGCGAGGAGTCTGCACGCGGGACGGAGCAGCAGGAGCTCACCCCCGCAGGCGCCACCGAGGGGAGCGAGCCGGCCGGGTCGTGACCCTGCGAGCCGCTCCAGGCGCTCAGCCCTCGCCGTCCTCGCGCAGGAGTGCGAACCCGTCGGGCAGCGGACCCACGAGGCGCTCGTGTTCGAGCAGGGCGAAGCGGTCGGTCATCCCCGCCAGGTAGTCGCAAGCCGCGCGCTCGAGGCCGACCTCGTCGACCCAGGCCTGGTACCAGGACGAGAGCTGGCGAGGATCCTCGCGCAGCGCACCGAAGAGCCCATCCAGGACCGCGCGTGCGAAGACCAGGAAGCGCTGCAGGTGCTCGTGCCGGTAGAAGCGCCGGTAGAGCAGCGCATGCAGCTCGGCCACCTCGGGGGCCAGCTCCTCGCCGTGACGCACCAGCAGCCGGTCGTGCGCCTGGACCGCGTCCGCGTCCGCGGGGTCCAGGGCGCGCACGCTCGCGTCCGTGGTCTCGATGAGGTCTGCGATGCACAGGCCCAGCACCTCGTTGGTCACGCGTGCGATCCGGAGCTTGAGGTCGTCGGTCGTCGCGAGGAAGCCGGGGTGCCGGGCCTCGACGGCTGCCTCGGCGCGGCGCCAGAGGGCGGACTCCGCACGCAGGTCCTCCTCGGTGAACATGCCCGCGAGGAGGCCGTCCTCCAGGTCGTGCTTGTTGTAGGCGGTCGAGTCGCTGAGGTCGACGACCTGCGCCTCCAGGCACGGGGAGCTCGGCCGCGGCTGCAGGTCGGCGGGCCAGTCGCGCTCGCTCTCGTGCTTCAGCAGCCCGGCCCGCACCTCGTGGGTGAGGTTGAGTCCCGCGTGGTCGGGCGAGCGGCGCTCGAGTCGATCCACCACCCGCAGCACCTGGGCGTTGTGGCGGAAGCCGCCGTGCTCCCGCATGAGGTCGTCCAGGGCCATCTCCCCCCGGTGACCGAAGGGCGGGTGCCCGAGGTCGTGCCCCAGGGCGAGGGCCTCGCAGAGGGGCTCGTTGAGGCGCAGGGCGCCGCCGATGCTGCGCGCGACCTGGCAGACCTCCAGGCTGTGGGACAGGCGCGTGCGGTTGTGGTCCCCCTCCTCGTTGAGGAACACCTGCGTCTTGTACATGAGCCTGCGGAACGCCGTGGAGTGCGTGATCCGATCGCGATCGCGCTCGTAGACGGTCCGCATCGGGTCCGGGGCCTCGACGGAGCGTCGGCCGCGCGAGTCGACCGCGAAGCGCGCCCAGGGCGCCAGCTCGGAGGCCTCGCGCGCCTCGCGGGCAACCCGATCCATCCACCCTCTTCCGCGGCTCGGCTCCCGGCGGGCGTCCGCGCCGGGCGGGACCGGAGGAGGGG
>WTJQ01000028.1 GCA_011524785.1 Planctomycetota bacterium
CGCACCGCCGGCGCCGCCGGGGCGGCCGCGTTGCGGCCGGGGCGGGGCGGGGCCAGCGCGGCCCCGATGCGGGCGCCGCCGCGGAGGGGGGGCGGCGGGGCCGGGCAGGGGCACCCCGGGGGCGAGCGTGCGCGAGCGCGGCTCACCGCAGGCCGGCTGACCCTCGACACGGTGCGGGCCGACCGGCTGTCCTGCTACGGCTACGGCCGGGACACGACCCCTCACCTGGACGCCTTGGCTGCCGGGGGACTGCGCTTCACGCGCTGCCTCGCGCCCGTCCCCACGACGCTGCCCAGCCACACCTCGATGTTCACGGGCGTGATGCCGCTGCGGCACGGGGTGCTCGCCAACCTCCACCAGGGGCTCGTCTACGAGCGCGACCCCGGGCTGCAGACCCTGGCCCAGGCCCTGGCCGAGCGCGGGTACGCGACCGCGGGGTTCGTGAGCGCCCTGCCTCTGCGGCGAGGGACCGGCATCGAGGACGGGTTCCAGACCTACGACCAGCCGAAGCGCCTGGAGCGCCCGGGCAGCCGCACGACCGATCGTGCCCTGGCCTGGCTCGCCGAGGCCCCGGTGCCGGCGTTCCTGTGGGTGCACTGGTTCGACCCGCACAACCCCTACGAGCCGCCGCCGCCCCACGACGAGGCCTTCGACGCGCAGGACGGCGTCGTGGAGGCCTGGATGGCCGCGCGCGCGGTGCCCCCCACGGCCGAGCGTCTCGGCGGACGGTCGGTCGACCTGCGCGAGGCCAACGAGGCCTACGACGGCGAGCTGCGGGCCACGGACGCGGAGCTCGGCCGCCTCGTCGCGGCGCTCCAGGCGCGCGGGCGCTGGGACCGCACCGTCCTGATCGTGATCGGGGACCACGGCGAGGGACTCGGCCAGCACGGCGAGCCCGCGCACGGGCTGGCCTGGGACGACCACACCCGCGTGCCCTGGGTGATCCATGGCCCGGGGATCGAGCCCGGGACGATCGACGAGGTGTGCAGCGCAACGGACCTGCTGCCGACCGTGCTGCCCCTGCTGCCGGCCCTCTCCCTGGAGCGGCTCGAGGACCAGTGCTCGGGCGTGGATCGCCTCGCCGGGCTGGGTGAGGGCGCGCCCGTCCACACCCAGTCGTCGCCGCGTCAGCGGGAGGACCGGGCCCTCGACCACGCCGTCACGGACGCGCGCTGGAAGCTGCTCCGGACCAGCGCGGGGGAGGAGCGGCTCTACGACCTCCTCGCGGACCCGCACGAGCTCGAGGACGTGGCGGCCGAGTATCCGGGCGAGCGGGAGCGCCTCGCGCGCGCGCTCGACGCCAGCCTGGCAGCGGAGCGCGCGGATGCCGACGGCCGCGTCCGGAAGGCGACGGACGCCGAGCAGGCCGGCCTGCAGGCCCTCGGCTACGGCGGCGGGGACGAGTCGGGCGGCGAGTGACCTGCCGAGCGGCCTCGCCCGAGGAGCCTCGGTCCTGAGGCGGGCTGTCCGAGTAATCGGACCCAGGACAAAGAAGGGCCGGGTCAGGCCACTGGCAGGGCTGCCGATGGGATCTTCGTGTCGCTGCTCCGCCCTGCTCGCACCATGGCCTACCGCGCACTCGCTCCGCTCGCCTTCGTCCTCCTGCTCGCCCTGGCCGCGCTCGTGCGGTTCCCGGGTCTGGACGTGCTGCTCCCGCTCCGCATCGAGCCGGACCCGCACATCCCGCACCAGGTGCGGCTGATCGAGGAGCAGGATCCTGCGCCCCACGAGGACCGCAACTGGGGCAGCTACCCGCACCTCACCGCCTGGACCACGGTCGCGCTCACCGACCCGCGTCCGGCCCCGGCCCTCGAGGCCCCCCTGGACGAGCACCTGGACCACACGGCCTGGTCGGTCCTGCGCGTGCGGAGGAGCGTGGCGCTCTGGTCGCTGCTCCTCGTCCCGGCGACCTTCCTCCTGGCGCGCCGCTTCCTGTGCCGTCGGTGGTCCCTGGTCGCCGTGGCCCTGGCGAGCACGAGCCTGCTCGCCACGCACTTCGCGACCCAGGCGCGCCCGCACGGGGCGGCGACCGGCATGTTCACCCTCTGCCTGTGGGCCTGCTGCCTGCACGCCGAGCGCGGCCGCCGGTCGACCCTCGCCCTCGTCACCGCCACCGGCGCCCAGACCTGGGCCACGCTTCAGTCGGCCCTGGCCCTCGGCTTCCCCGTTCTCATGGCGCTCTGGAAGGCGCCCCGTCGCGGCGCGCGTCCCTGGTGGCTGCACGCCTGGCTGCCCCTGGCCGGACTCGTGCTCGCGACCGCGGTCTTCCATCCCTACCTACTCGGCTCGGCGGAGAGCGCGTCGTCGGGGACGGGGGTCGACGGCACGGCGCTGGTCCAGGGCGGGCACCGGCTGTTCCTGAACAAGTTCACCGGCCTCGGGTTCCAGCGCCTGCCCTGGGCCCTGTGGTCCTGGGACCCGAGCCTGCTGATCGCCGGCCTGATCGGCCTCGCCGCGGCCTGGAGCCGCCGAAGGGGCCACGAGCCCGCGCCGGCTCGTGAGGGCGCTCCGTCGGACCTCCCCGTGCTGCTGTCCTTCGCCCTTCCCTATGGGGCGATGATCCTCGTCTACAGCTTCACCTTCGAGCGCTTCCTGCTCCCGCTCGTCGGCCTCATGGCCATCCTGGGGGCGAGCGGCCTGCGCGACCTCGTCAGCAAGGAGCGGGTGCCCGGCGCGCGGCTGCTGGTGGCGGCACTCCTGGCGTTCCCCGCCCTGGTGACCGTGAACCTCGCCCGGGCACGGAGCGCTCCCTCGACCCTGCACCTCGCCTCGCACTGGGCCGAGCGGAACCTCGTGCCGGAGGGCGCCGAGCAGCCGACCCGCATGTGGCTGTTCCGGCCCGACGTGGTCGGCCTGTGGCAGGGGCTCGCCGCCACCGCCTCGGACGCCGAGGACGGGGACCCCCGAGCGCGGCTGCTCGACTGGCGCGGGACCCAGCGGCGGGAGTGGTCGGCCGAGCGGGGGACGCCGACGTTCGACGTGCGGTTCATGCCGCGGTTCGATCCGGAGGGGCTGCCCCCGGCGGAGCCGGGCGGTCCCCCGCGGCCGGTCGACCTGATCGTGCCCGGGCGCTCGAACTCGAAGCGGCCCGAGGCCGTCGTGCGCCCTGACCGCTACCTCGGGCGCCTCGGGACCGGTCTCGTCCTGGCGGAGGTCTTCGAGGAGGACCGCCAGGCCGAGGGCTTCACCTCGATCTACCACCAGCTGCGTGCGACGCGCAGCCCCGTGAGGCGCTTCAGCCCCGACGGCGCGCGCTTCGTGTCCCCGCACCCGCTGCTCTATCAGGACCCGGTCTTCGTCACCCTGCCGCACATGGCGCTGCGCTGCCTGCGTGCGGAGCGCCTCGGCCCGCTGCTCGAGATCTACGACCTGCGGGACTGAGGACCTGGGCGGTCAGCCGTCGAGGTGGGATGACGCCCACGGAGGCAACCTGTCGGCGGAGACGCCGATCAGCACCGCAGGTGTCCACGGGTCGCGGGAGCCCAGGACGCCTTGGACGGCGTCCGCCTCCGTCCTGTAGCGTTCCCTTCATGCGCTCCTCCCTGCTCCTCTGTCTCCTCGCCAGCTGCACGGCCATCGACTCCCTCACTGGGGAGGCCGGCGGGCGGTTCCGTGCCGTCTATGGTCGCGTGGCGGCACGGGATGGAGAGCTGGGCGTCGATCAGGCCGGGGGCTCCCTCAGCTACGGGGTCGACGTGGAGGACGCCCTCGTCGCGGACGTCGACCTCGAGGCCCTGCGTGGCCGGTACGTGGGAGCGGGGGTGGGGCTCCGCAGGCGCTTCCGCACGGACGCGTCGCTCCAGCCCTTCGCGGGCGCGGGGCTCACGGT
Source organism: Planctomycetota bacterium (assembly GCA_011524785.1). Classification (GTDB taxonomy): domain Bacteria; phylum Planctomycetota; class UBA1135; order UBA1135. Next base: position 3,830 of record WTJQ01000028.1, read on the forward strand.
GTCGAGCGAGACGGCGGACCTCGACCCGCTCTTCGGTGGCTATGGGGCGCTGGGCGTCGAGCTCGTTCACGGCCTGGGCCGGATCTGGCTCGAGTACCGCTTCCTCAGCGACTACGGACCCCTGGAGGACGAGGGGGTCGTGCTGCTGCGCGTCGGCGTCCAGTACTAGGGCGTCGCGAGGACGAGGGGTGTTGGCGCCTGGGGATCGTGCCTAGGCTGGAGGGAGCCTCCGCCGCCCTCCTTCCATGCAGCTTCGCTCCGGACTCCAAGGCCTCCTCCTGGCGGTGCTCGCCGCACCGTCTGGTGCGCAGGGGCTCGGGGCTCCGCGCGAGCTGACGACCGCGGCCGACGCGGTGCGCTGCGTCGCGGTGGCGGACCTGGACGGGGACGGGGACCTCGACGCGCTCTCGGCGAGCACGGTCGATCGCAAGGTCGCCTGGTACGAGAACCTCGGGGGTGGCGCCTTCGCGGCCCAGCGCGTGATCACGAACGAGGCCGACGGCGCGTACCACACCAGCGCGGCGGACCTCGACGGGGACGGGGACCTCGACGTGCTCTCGGCCAGCGCCTACGAC
>WTJQ01000281.1 GCA_011524785.1 Planctomycetota bacterium
CTCGAGGCCGAGTCCGTCGGCTCCTCGCGGCTCCCCCAGGCCAAGGCGCTGCTCGGCTCGCTCTGGGGCGAGGGGCAGCTGGAGATGGGCGTCCCACTGCTCGTTGGCGGCGACTGGAACACGCCCTCCCACCTGGACTGGACCGTCGACGCCGCGCGGGTGTTCCGCCGCGTCCGGGCCCTCCCCCTCCCCGTCAGCCTCGCGATGGCGGAGGCCGGCTTCACCGACGCCTTCCGGAGCGTCCACCCGAACCCGGTCCAGCGCCCCGGCATCACCTGGACCCCGCTCTTCCGGGAGCGCAGCGGCGACGGGCCCCAGGGCTTCGCGCGGATCGACCGGCTGTACGTCAAGAACCCCTCGGCGTGGGACCCCGATCCCGACCACGCGTGGCACCTCGTCCCCTCAGCGGGCTCCGTCCTCCCCGAGGTGTGGGAGGACGATGCGATCCCCGTCCGCGAGCGCGCCTTCCCGTCCGACCACGCCGCAGTGCTACTCGAGCTCGAGTGGCAGGACCTGCAGCGCGAAGCGACGTCCGAACCGTGAGCGAGCTCTCGACCTTCGCGGCAGGCTCCTGCGGGGCGCTCGCCCTCCTCGCGGCGGCGTGGGCCTCCCTCTGCCGAGCTCCGAGGGGCCGGCTCCTCGGTGCCAGCGCAGCCGGACTCGGCGCCCTGGTGCCGGGAGCGCTACTCGCGCTCGAGGCCCTCGCGACTCCAGCCCCCTTCGGCCTCCTGCTGGTCGGCTGGCTGGGTTCGCTGGCCCTGACGCTCGCCACGCTCAGCTGGGCCTCCCGCGAGTGGAGCGGCTCGCAGACCGCGCCCCTGCTCTTCGGCGCGCTGGTGATCGGCTGTGACGTGGCGCTCGCGCTCGCGTTCCTCTGGTCGGCCACCGTCTCACCGGGCGGGGTCTAGCCGGGGCCCGAGGGAAGCGCCCCGCGTCCTGCACCTGCAGCCGCGGCTGGTCAGCTCAGGAGCGCAGGGATCGGCCCCTTCTGGTCGAGCCCGAAGCGGTCGAGCCCGGTATCGAGGGCGCCGTAGTGCTCGATGGCATTGCCATGGGCGTTCAGCAGCGTCGTGTGGAGGTTGCCCAGGGTCGCGTGCCCAGGCTGGCCGTAGTCCGGCAGGCGCAGGTAGCGCCGTCCCAGGTTCAGGCGACACTTGCTGCCAGCCAACACCACGAAGGGGTACTCGGTGCCGTGGCTGTGGTGCGTCTCCCCGCCATCGGGGAAGTAGAGCAGGAGCGTCCGATCGAACATCGAGCCCTCCCCCTCGGGAACGGCCTTCAGCCGGGTGACGATCCGGTCCACCAGCTCCATGTGGTGGGTCCGAGCTCGCTCGCGAATCTCCTCGGCGGTCACGCCGCCGAAGGACTTGCCGTGCCCGACGTCGTGCATGTTGACCTTCTCGCCCTCGATGCCGCGGATCCCCGTGTAGTCGTGGCCGAGCTCGTCCACCGTGAACGCCACGACGTTGGTGAGTCCCGAGACGAGGGCACCGAGGAGCACCTCCACGTGACCCTGTTGGCGCTCGATGGTCGTCATCTCGCCGCTCAGTGCGCTCGCGTCGAGCACCGGCACATGGCGCGCGATCCGCTCCGCCATGCCGTCGATACGCCGGTTGCGCTCCCGGATGGCCTCGATGGAGTCGGCGTAGCCCTGCACCTTGGCGCGCTCCAGCCCCTCGAGGAGGCTGGCACGGGCGCCCTCCCCCTCCCCCAGGAAGGCGAGCAGGCGGCGCTCGAGGGCGTAGCGCGTGCGCGCGTCGGCGTCCTCGGACACGGACTTGAACAGCTCCTCGAGAGCCACCTTCGGCGAGCCGAACGCGTAGTTCGGCTGCTGGGGCCCGCGGGCGGAGAAGCCCGTCGCGATGCCATCGAGGCTCCCGCGAGCGTTGCCACCACCGAGGGGGAAGCAGGCCAGCTCGATGTGCTCGGCCGGGGACGGGAACAGGCGGGCCAGCTCGAAGTCGACGGTGGCCCAGCGGATCGAGCTGAGGCGCTCATTGGCCTTGAACGCCCCGAGGGCGGAACACCAGGAGTGGTGCCCCGTGGTGCACATCTTCCCGGAGATGCCCTGCAGGAGCGTGAGCTCCCCCTGGTGCGCCGCGAGGGGCTGGAGCCAGGCAGGCAGCTCGTGCCCGTCCAGGTCGACCTCGAGCGGCCTGCGCAGGCGATCAGCGGCCCGCTGCTCCTCGCTGAAGCTCGGCGGGACCATCACCTTCGGCCAGAGGCCGTTGCCGCGGTGGAGGAAGATGAACCGCATCGGCGGCTCCTCCCTCACAGCCAGGGCGCGCGCGGGATCGAGCAGAGCGAGCGACGCCGAGCCCAGCAGGCTCGTGCGAAGGAAGTCGCGGCGCGAGGGGCGGATGGTCACGGGGAACGCTCGTTGACGGGCTACTCGCCCGAGTCCCTACGGTAGCGGAAGGAGTCGGAGCTGAGGAGGGAGATCACGAGGGCGCGGAAGCTCCCGCCGCTCTGAACGTAGGCACGGTCGGCGTCTTGGAGGGTCGCCGCGTCCGCCAGCGTCTCGTTGCGGCCCAGGAAGAACCGGAAGGCGTGCCTCACGATCGACTGCCGGACGCGCTCGGAGGCGGCGAGGCGCTGGATCAGCACGAACGGGTCCTCGACGGGACCATCGAGCGCAGAGTCCCCCGTTCCGTCGAGGTGCCCCGTCGTGACCACTGGCGCCGTGGGGTAGACGTCGAACGTCGTCTTCCCATTGCCACGCTCCAGGAGGTTGTCCGGATGCTCGAGGACCTCCTCGGTGCGGTAGCGGCCAAAGTCGTCGAAGGCCTCGAACGGGAGACCGAGCGGATTCATGTGCTGGTGGCAGCGCCAGCACTCGGCGCCGGAGGTCACCGCCTCGACCCGCTCGCGGAAGGTGTGCTCGGGGTCGTCCGGCACGGTGGCGTCCACGGTGATCGGGACGTCCGGAACCCGCCCGGCAAGGAGCTTCTCGCGGATCCAACGCCCCCGACGAATCGGGTCCGCGTGGAAGTTCGTCGAGTGGGCCACCAGCCACGAGGGGTGGGTCAGGATCCCCATGCGGTGCTCGATGCGGAAGGGCTGCTCTGCGGGGTAGTCCCAGAACTCGCGCGGCTCGACCTTGTCCGCCCGGTACTCCGTCGACTTCCAGGAGCCGTAGCGGAAGATCCCAGGGGTCGGCGGCAGGTTGTAGAGGGGCGCGTGATGGAAGGTGTAGCCGTGGGCCCAGGGCACCGTGGTGAAGGGCGCTCGCCCCTCGCCGAAGGTCTCCTCGAAGAAGTGCAGGAAGTTGACGAGCTCGCCTGGGCGCGAGGCGTCCTTGATGCGCATGGAGGGCAGACCCTGCAGGAACTCCAGGTTCTCCTCGAGGACCCGCTCCGGCTCCGTCCGCCACGCCGTGTCCTTCAGTCGCTCCCAGGCGGAGCGCCACTCCTCCTGGATCCGCAGCCCCTCCTCTCCTGGCCGGTCGTGGTAGACGAAGAACTCGTCACAGGTCAGGAGGCGCCGGAACACGTCCTCGTCCTGCTCGACGAGGAGGGTCACGAGGCGATCCGTCTCCAGGATCAGCCGGCCGGGCGTCGCAGTGGTGCCTCTCCCCGGGTTCTGGTAGATGCCTCCGCTACGAGGCGGGTCCTTGAAGACCTTCGTCGCGGCGGGATACCCGAAGAACTCGCGGAAGAAGCGCACGAGCCGCGGATGGCTGGTCTCGTTGGAGCGGAAGTGCTTCCCGTTCAGCGAGGGGTCGATCTGGCCTCGATACCAGGTGTCGTCCTCGAGCAGCCTGCGGGCCTCGCGTGCGAAGTCCTCCCGAGTCCGCAGCCGCCCCTCCTCCGCTGCAGCGACGAGGCCGGGGTCGGGCCGCCGATCGCCGAGCGCGTACGAGAGGGCCCAGGCTGCCTCGCGCGGCGCGAGCAGGCGTCGCCCGTGCTCGTCCTCGGGCCCCTCCCCGAACTCGAGCCTGTAGACGAACTCCGACTCCAGCAGGACCGCGAGGAGCAGCTGCCGCAGCCCGGCCGCTGGCCCGGCGAGGGCGATCGAGCTCCGTGCAAGCTCCCCGTAGCGAGCGCGCTCGTCCTCGGTCGGCTCGCGCTGCAGGACGCGCGAGAACTGCTCGCGCACAGCGGCCAGGACCAGGTCCACCGGCGGCTCGGGGCCCGCATCCAGCAGCTCCGTGAAGGCCCGGTAGCCCTCGGGGATCGACCGTGGCATCCAGCGGTCCTTGGGGTCGGGGAACTCGACCGTCTCCCCCCCGAGGCGGCGCGCCATCAGCAGCTGCCGATCCGCGATCCAGCGAGCGTTCCCCAGCATGACGAGGAGGTCCCCGCCGTCGAGAGCATCCAGGTCGTAGTAGCGGACGCCCGAGTGATCGTTGAGCAAGAAGGGGTTCGTGACCCCAACGAAGGGGCGGTGCTGACG
>WTJQ01000230.1 GCA_011524785.1 Planctomycetota bacterium
CCAGCGAGGGCACCAGCGCCCCGGTCCTCGTGGGAACGGGGGTCGCTGGGACGGGCGGGATCGTGCCGAGCATGATCGCGATCACGCCGTCCAAGGCCGGCAACCGCGAGTTCAAGCTCGGGCTCGGTGACGCCCGCGGCGGCAGCCGTGCCGTCCTCGCGGTGCGCGCCACGGCCCCCGGCACGGTCACGGGAGGCTACGAGCACGGGACGTGGATGCTGGCGGGAGCGCCCGTCGTGCTGCCCGGCTCCGGCGCGGGGAAGGGCTACGCCACCTGGACCCGCCCCATCGCGGACGACCCGGCGCTCATCGGCACGGAGCTGTGGCTCCAGTGGCGCGTCGAGGACCCCCAGGCACCGCGCGGCCTCGCGCGCACTCCCTGGGCCCACGTCACGATCTTCTGACCGTGCGCGTCCCGGACGCCGGGCCGCCGGCTCGCGGAGCGGCCTCGAAGCGGCTGGAGCCCACGCTCTTCCCCGAGGACTGGCCGCCGGCTCCCCAGGTGGAGTCGCCCCTGGCCATGCCGCTGGAGGCGGTCCCCCTGCTCGCAGGTGCAGAGGCCGACACGCTCCTGGAGGAGCTGCTGACGAGCGTCCCGTGGGAGCGTCACGTCTTCCGGATCTTCGGCCGCGAGCACCCCATGCCCCGGGGCATCGCCTGGTACGGCGAGCACCCGCTCGGCTACTCCGGCCTGCGCCACGCTGCGCGTGCCATGCCTACGTCGGTGAGGCAGCTCGCGGGGCAGCTCGAGGAGCGCACCGGCCAGCCCTTCAACGGCGTCCTGCTCAACCTCTACCGCGACGGCAGCGAGTCGATGGGGTGGCACTCCGACGACGACTTCGAGGCCGGGCCCCATCGCGGGATCGCCAGCGTCAGCCTCGGGGCCGTCCGGACGATGCGCGTGCGGGCGCGCCGCGGCGGGGGCCCGAGCGTAGGGATCGAGCTGCCCCACGGGAGCCTGCTGTGGATGCCGCCGGGCTTCCAGGAGCTGCACCAGCACGCCATCCCCAAGACCCGCCGCCCCCTGGGGCCTCGGGTCAACCTGACCTTCCGCTGGATGGCCCGGCCCAACGCCTGAGGCGCCGGGCCCGGCTGCCCCAGGGCCTCAGGAGTCCCCGCGCTCGGCGGGGATGTGCGCGCCCTCGTGCGGCGTGAAGGGACGCAGCTTGGCGTGGATGACGGAGAGCGTCTCGATGTGCACGCCGTCCTTGATCTTGAAGCCGTCGGGGACGCGCTTGCTCTCCGCCATGAAGGCCTCGTCCTGGAAGTAGTAGTCCCGGAAGGGGCCCTCGCTCGTGTCGACGACGCGCGCGTCGAAGCCGTTCTCGTCGAGGCGCGCCAGGGTCTTCTGCACGTCGGCCATGGAGGACTGGATGAAGACCAGCTCGCCACCCGGACGCAGACGCTTGTGCGTGTCGAGGATCAGCGAGTCGATGAAGTAGCGGCGGTTCTGCTTGCCGCTCTTGCAGAAGGGCGGGTTGGTCACCACCAGGTCGAACTCGCCCTCCGTGGAGAGCCAGTCGGCCACGCGGTACTCGATGGGCTGGTCGGTCCCACAGTTGCGCTCGACGTTGGCACGCGTGGAGTCCAGGAGCTCGGGGAGGATCTCCGTGGCCACGAGCGAGCGCGGCTCCTGGCGGAGCAGCAGGATCGTGTGGTTGGCGACCCCGGCGCCCAGCTCGAGGACGTCCTTGCCGCGGGCGAAGTCGTGCTGGGAGAGGACCCGGGCCAGGAAGCGGCCGTGGGGCGTGGGGCGCCAGTCGTCCCCGGCGGCGGAGAGGTCCATGTCGAGGTCGGCGTCGGCGTGGGTGTCGGTCATCGGTCTTGGGGGGGGAGGCAAGGAGCCGGACCTGCTCAGGGATTGGGGTCGAGGACCCGGTTGGTGTCCGGCGAGGAACCCGCGCTCGCGAGGCGCAGAGGGAAGTGGCCAGAACGCACCCCTCGCCGCGCCCTCCGGGATCCTCCGGAGGGCTGCAGGGGCCCAGGAGTCCCGGGCGTCCCAGAGCAGGGGCTGCTTGCGGTCGCGGTCGCCATGAGCGGCCGCCGGCCATGGCCAGCGAGCCGTCAGTCTACGCGCTGAGCCGCAGGGGTTCCGAGGATCCTCGGCGCCGGCCTCAGCCGCCTTCACCCTTCGTTGACGATGGAGTTCTCGGCGGCCGGCACCAGGAAGAAGCGTCCGACCTCGGCCTCGAAACCATCCCCACCGGGATCCGCGAAGGCGTAGCTGCCCTCCATCGTGCCCCAGGCGGTCCGCAGCGGGCAGTAGCTGCGGTACTCGAAGGACTCGCCGGGAGCGAGGATCGGCTGCTTGCCGACGACTCCCTCGCCCACGACCTCCTCGCGACGGTTGTTGGCGTCCAGGATGACCCAGCGGCGCGAGAGGAGCTGGACCGTGCGCGCGCTGTCGTTGTCGATCCGGATCCGGTACACGAAGAAGTAGCGGCCGCGGTCGGGGTCGGACTCGCCCTCGAGGTACTGGGCCTCGGCCTGCACGCGGATGCCGTGCGTCGTCGTGTCGGAGTTCGGGTCCTGGCTCATGGCGTGGGGGGGAGCGCGCCGGATGGAGCGGCGGTGAGGCGGAACCCTCACCGGCCTGCCGTAGGATACCGGGCCCGGGGAGCGCCTGCGGTGCCCGGGAAACGCGCGATGCACGTCGGCAAACCCCCGGTCCCATTCCTGGCCACGCTGCTCGGCTGGGGCGTGCTGTCGACCGGGTGCAGCCTGCCCTCGTCCACCTCGCCAGTGCGCGCCGAGCTGGGCGCCGATCTCGTCGGGGATCCCTCGGGTCTCCTGACCGAGCTGCAGGCCATGCGCGAGGACGAGCGGCCGGAGCTGGCCGAGCTCCTCCGCGGCGCGGCGCCGCGGGGGACTTGGGGCCCGCGCCCCTGGGACCGCCCGCTGGTCGGACCGACCCCCGCCATCGACCTCGCCCGGCGAGCGCTGATCGACCGAGAGCTGGAGCGCTCCGGAGGCACGGCGCTCGAGCGCGTCCGCGCCGAGCTCGAGCGCGATCGCCTGGAGCGCGCCCTCGCTCCCGCGCGCCCCCTGCTCGGGCCCGACCGCGGCCTGCCCCGCCGCGCGGTGCTCCACCTCCTCTTCGGCCACTCGCTGCACGATGCGGCCGGGTGCCGTGCCTGGGTCGCACGCCTCAGCTCTCTGGTCGCCGCCCTGGAGACCGCCCCCACTCCGGCCCTCGCCTTCTCGGCTCCGAGCCCGACCACGGGCCGCGCCTGGAGCGCCCTCGCCTCGGAGGACCTCGCGGAGCTCCTGCTCGGCCGACTCGACGCAGGCACGCGCCTTGTCCCCGACCTCGACCGCGTGGAACGGCGCGAGCTGCTGCGTGAGGCCGAGCGGCTGCTGGAGGGTCCACTCGGCACTGGGATCGAAAGCGCGGCACTCCGAGGGTTCGACCCCGAGGCCGGGGCGATCCGCGGCCTGTCGCTGCAGCTCGGAGGGCTCACCCTGCATCGGGATCGAGCCGGCGCCCTCGTGACCCGGGGTTTGGAGCTGCGGGGCCTGGCCGAACAGCTCGAGGCGCGCCTGAGCGCCCTGCCTCCTCGAGCCTCCGCAAAGGAAGGGAACAGCGACCCGGCCGCGCTCCAGCCCGAGCTCGACGCGGCCCTGGGGGAGGACGCGCCGGCGCTGGAGGAGTGGCTCCTCCTCGTGCCGCTGCCGACGCCCCTGGAGGACCTCCTGACCGAGCCCCTGGTGGCGGGCAGGACGCGTGGCACGCGGCCCCGCCTGCGGGTCGTGACCAGGAGCGGAGCCGCGCGGAGCTTCCGACAGGACCAGGCACTCCTCGAGGCCCTCCTCGTCGCGGCGCGTCGGGAGCGCGCCACGGACGAGCCGAGCTGGCTGCGCGCGGCGCGCTGGCCGGGGTGGGAGCAGGCCGTTGCGGTCCTCGCCCGGCAGGTCAGTGAGCGCTCGGAGGGCGAGCGCGTGCAGCTCGCCGCCGACGCGGAGCGCGAGCTCCTCGCGCGGGCCCGCATGGACCTCGGCCTGCACCGCGAGCGGTGGTCGCGGGAGCGCGCGGTGCGCTACCTCGAGGAGCAGCTCGCGACCTCGCGCGAGGAGGCGGCCTGGTGGGTCGACCTGGCCCTCGACGAGCCGGCGCGCCTCCTCGGTCCCGTGGCCCAGCTCGACGCGCTGCGTGCCCTGGGGAGCCGCATGGGGTGGCGCCCTGGCCGCCCCGAGCGCGGCCGCGCATTCCTGGGCGCGGTCCTGGAGGCCGGACCGGCGCCGGTGGAGCTGCTCGAGGCCGCGCTGGTCGAGCAGCCCTAGGCCTCGCCGTCGCCGTCCGAGAGGCGGAGCGCGTAGTGCCACTCCTCGGTGTCGCTCAGGTCGTCGAGCGCCCGCCGCGCCCCGGTCGGCTGGAACCCGAGCCGCTCGTAGACCCTGTGGGCCGTGACGAAGCGGGTGTCGGTCCAGAGCTCGACGGCGGGAGCGCCGGCCGCGCGCGCGGCGGCGAGGACCTCCTCCACCAGGCGCCTTCCCCAGCCTCGGCCACGCAGGCGCGCGTCGAGGTAGCACTTGCGCAGCATCACCACGCCGTCGCCCCGCGTCGTCAGCGCGATGCAGCCCCGCGCGTGGCCCTCGTGCTCCACGACCCAGCCGCGCTCGAGCGAGCTCGCCGGCGCGCGCAGCCAGGGCTCCTCCGCATCGACGTCGAGCACGCAGCCCGGGTACTCGGCGAAGACGCCGCCGAGCAGACGCACGAGGTCGGGCCCGTCACGGTCCTCCATCGCGCGCAGGTGAGCGTCCACGGCGAGGAGGATAGCGCCCTCAGTCCCCGTAGCCGATCGCGCGCAGGCTCTCCAGCTCGTCGGAGGACAGGGTCGTCCGATCGGCCGAGGTCCAGATCCGGCGCTGGACGAAGGTCCGCACCAGAGGCGGGAGCAGGTCGGTGCCCGCGGCTCCGTCCAGCGGAGCCAGCTCCCCCGGGTCCTGGCCCAGGTCGAAGACGAGCAGCTCGTCGCGCTTGCGCGGCTCGCCGGTGAACCAGCGCGCCACGGTCTCACGATCGAGGTCGCGGTCGTCGGCGTAGGACGCGCGCACGGCGGGCGGCACGCGCAGGTCCTGGCCACCCACGGTCCAGACGCCCTCGGACGGGGAGCCGCCAAAGGCTCCACGCAGCTCCAGCTCGCCCTCCTCCGCAGCCTTGCCGTAGAGCTTGACCTTCTCGCAGAGCAGGCCGTCCCCGTCCCCGCGCCCGACGGCCTTGACCAGCTCCCCGGCGACCCAGGCGGGGACCTCGGCGGTCCGGCCGGAGGTCGTGCCGTAGAGCTCCCAGCCCTCGGCCAGCTCGAGCGGGATCCCTGCGATGGAGAGCCGTCGCCCGCGCACCTCGAGCGGCCCCTTGAGCTCGGTACGGGTCTCGTCCTCCTCGTCGTCCTCGTCGACGTCGGTCGCCACCAGCGCCCGCCCGGCCTGCCGGAGCTCGACCTCCAGGCGCAGGCCTCGCGCGGGAAGCACGTCGCCTGCGAGCTCGCCCCTCCGCGGCCGGAACCGCTCGATGAACTTGCGCTGGGCGACGGTGAGCGAGCGCTCGTACCGGCCCGGCTCGAGGTGCTCGGCGAACGCGGGCCGCGCAGCCGCTCCGGGCGCGAGCTGGTCGATGCCCTCCGTCGGCGGCGCCTCGATCCCCATCACGCCGAGCAGCGTCGGCATGAGGTCGAGCAGGCTCGCAGCGTGCTTGACTCGCCGCGGTGCCTGGCCAGGAACGGACAGGATCCAGGGCACGTGCAGCAGGCCCTGGTAGAGGCCGTGTCCGTGCCCGATCCGGCCGTGCTCCCCGAACTCCTCGCCGTGGTCACTGATGAGGGCCACCGCGGTGTCCTCCATGAGGCCCTCGCGCTCGAGGAACGCCAGCAGGCGCCCGAGCTCGTGGTCGAGGTACGAGATGGCTCCGTCGTAGAGGGCGATCATCTCGTCGCGCTCGGCGCCGACGAACGGTCGCTCCCCGTGGTTGACCTCGTCCCGCAGGGCCTTCCAGTCCTTGCCGCGGAATCGCTCCACCGCCTCGGCGCTCGCGTAGCGGGTGGCGTACTCGTCCGGGACGGGGTACGGCCAGTGCGCGTCGAGCATGTGCAGGTAGAGGAGGAAGGGACGCTCCGGATCGCGCTCGAGCAGGAAGTCCATCGCCTTCCAGCGGATCTCGCGCGCGTCGCCGCCGTCGTCGTCGTAGACGTCGAAGCCCTGCTCGATGCCCTGGCCACGCCGCAGCTGGGCGTTGCGGATGTAGGCCGCGGTCTGGAAGCCCGCCCCCTGCAGGACCTCGGCGAGGGTGACCGAGTCCGCCGGCAGGACGTCGCTCACCACGCCGGCCGCGTCCTTCGAGGAGCCCCGGTAGACGCCGTGCTGCAGCGGGAGCGTCCCGGTCATGTACGACGGAACGCTGGGCTTGGTCCAGCAGGCGCACGCCGTCACGTCCTCGAACACGGTCGCGCCGGCGGCCCAGCGGTCCACGTTCGGGGTGCATCCCTCACGATCGTGCCCGTAGGGCCCGAGGTGGTCGGCCCGCACCGTGTCCCAGCAGATGAGCACGAGGTTGCGCGGGGCGCGAGTCTCGGCCTGGGGTACCAGGGCCGCCGTCAGGAGGAGAGGGAGGAGCATCGGATCGAGGGTCAGAACTTGACGCGCACCTGGATGCGCAGGAGCTGGGCCGGGTCGCGCTCGTCGTACGCGTCACCGGGTTCGAAGTGGCACAGGGCGACCTCGATGTCCAGCGCGGGATTGGCCCGGTTGCCGTAGACGAGGTCGAGCTCCCAGCCGAGGTCGCCCGAGAGGCCGTTGGCACGCTCGGAGAGCTCCCCGACGCGGAGCGCCTCGGGGACGGGCTGGCGGTAGTCGTGGTAGATGAGGTCGAGGGAGGTGCGCTTGGAGAGCGTGGTCCCAAGGCTCAAGGTGCGAATGGCGAGGTTGCTGAGGTCCGGCTCGAGGAGCTCGCCGTAGTACTTGACGCTGGTGGCACCGCCGAGGTCGTCGTTGTTGTCGTGGTACCCGGTCTGCCGGAAGGTGCGGTTGACTCCGTCCCCCGACCGGTCGTCGCCGCCCCCGTAGGCGAAGCCGACGGCGAAGTGCCAAGGGTCGAGCGCGTCCAGCTCCCACACGCTGCCCACGTCGAAGCCCCAGGCGCGCAGGTTCTCCTGCCGACGGACCTCGGTCGGCCCGCCATCGGCCTGCAGGTCCACGTCGGCGCCGTCGGTGTAGCCCGTCACGTGGGCGATCTCGAGCCAGCAGTCGGCATCGGGGAGCCACTCCCCCAGGGCGCGCACGCCCATGAAGAGCGGATAGTCGAAGCCACGGAAGCCGCGACCGTTGCTGCCGAGGTCCTCGTAGCCGAGCTCGATCCTGCGGTCGAGCACGTAGGCCCCGAGGGTCCGGTCACTGTCGGTCCAGGTGTACGACGCCATCAGGTTGGCGCTGTTGCGATCGACCGGGCTCCCCTGCGCCCACGTGGTCATCGCAGCGACCTGCAGCCGGTGCGGGCCACTCCCCCACCCGGCACGCACGGCGTCGAGCTCCTGGTCCCAGAGCCACTCTCGCGGCTCCTCGAAGTCCTGCCGGCCCACCTGCAGCGTCGTGTCCCAGGGGAGGCGGTCCCAGTAGCCGAAGGCCTCGACGAGGCGCGCGTCGCGCTGGATGGAGTCCCCGTCCTGCTCGTCCATGCGGTCGCGCCAGAACAGACGCGCGCTCGCCACGCCCGTGAAGCGTCCGGGGGGAGCCCAGGTCAGCTCCGCACGCAGCGCGGCGTCCCGGTCCTCGCGGTCCTCGTCGTCGCTGGAGCGCAGGTTGAAGTCCTCCTCGTGGCGGAGGTTGGTCTCGGCCCGAAGCCCGAGGAAGAGATCCGGTGCGACCTCACGGCCGGGGATCCGGTCCTCGTCGCGCATCCGGATCGGCTGGGCCTTGCGGCGCGCCTGGGGGGCGAGGCGGATCGCCTGGAGGTCGAGCTCCAGCTCCACCTCCTCCTTCGCAGGGATCCAGACGAGGAAGCGCTGCACCCGGAGGGAGAGGCCGTCGGCGCGGGCAGTGAGGGAGTCGATCCGACCCTCGACCCGGGCACGGCCACCGCGGCGGAAGCGCAGCTGGCGCGCCTGGAAGTCCTGCGGACCCTCGTAGTGCCCCTCGACGCGGACGAGCTGCCCCTCGACCGGGGGACCGTCCGGCAGGTCGGTGCGCGCGTCGACGGTCACGGGCTGGCCAAGGACGCGGAACTGGTAGCCCGCCTTCACCTCGCGCAGCCCCTCAATGCGCCCGACCAGGGACTCCTCGTCGTCGGGCTGCGTGAGCTCGACCTCCTCGACCGTGAAGGCGTCGAGCCCGGTGAGCTCGCCAGAGAGCACGACCCAGTGCCCCTCGCGAAGGGCACTCAGCGGCACCTCGTCCTGGGCGCTCGCGGGGAGCGCCATGGCTCCGAGGGCCAGCAGCACCGCGGCGACCCGGCTAGGCACGGCAGGCCTCCCGTCGCACCCCGGTCCGTGCGAGGTCCATCAGGCCCGGCACGAGCGAGAGCCAGCGCGGACGCATGCGGTAGACGAGCACGAGCCGCAGGGCCGTCGTGCGCTCGTAGTAGCCGAGGGCCTCGAGGTCGACGCTCCCCCCCGCCTCACGGAAGCCCTCGAGGAGCGCACTGCGCGCCTCCCAGGCGGCGTCCACGGAGGCTCGCCCCTGCCAGGCCCGCAGCACGAGGTGAACGGAGAGGTTGGCGAGGTCGAGCTCGCGGGGTCCTGCCGAGAGCAGGTCGAGGTCGAGGAGCCCGATCGCGCCTCTGGGCGTGCTGAGGAGCTGGCCGTCGTGCAGGTCTCGATGGACGGCGACGCGCTCCCGGAGTGCGGGCAGCTGGTCGGTCAGGTCCACGTGGACACCCTCGATGCCGAGGGGCAGCTCGAGCCCCGCCAGCGCTTGGCGCATCCCGAGGGTCTCGATCACCTCGAGCTCCTCCTCGGGCCCGTGGAGCGGCAGGCCCTCGGTCGGGACGAGGCCCTGCAGGGCGTGCACGGCCCGGCCCACCCCGCGCCAGGCCGCGCGGTCGTCGAGGCTGGGGATCGTCCCCTCGCACCAGGCGAGCTCGAGCACTCCCTGCTTCGCGTCGGAGCCGAGGACCGCAGGGACCAAGAGGTCCGGATGGTCCTCCCCCAGCGCGCGATGCACGCGCGTGAAGCGCTCCGCAAGCGCCGGCAGCCGCTTGGGCCGCACGACCTTGACCGCGCGGGCGCCGTCGTCGGAGCGCCCGGCCGCGCGCCTTCCGGGGCGCCATCCGAGCAGGTCGTCCATGGACAGACGGGTCCGCCCCGGGAGGTCCTCGTCCTCGTCGAGGGTGAGCTCCTCCCAGTCACCATCCAGGGGCCGCCCGAAGTGGCGCGTCCCTCCGCCGTGCCGAAGCTCGAGGACGAGACGGCCGTCCTTGCGAGCCTCGGCCCGCACCACGTCGTCGGGCTCGAAGCCCTCGGGAACCGGGAGCGTCAGGCTCCCCACCGGGGTGAGGCGGGCGAGACCCTCCAGGCGAGCCGCGTCGTCCAGCAGGGCGCGGGCCCGCGCCTCAGCGCCGGCCTCCATGCGCCGCAGGGTGTTCGCGGCCTCGAGGAGACAGCCGCGCAGGAGCAGCTGATCGAGGCGGCGAGGATCGAGTTCGGGCCCGCCGGCGGCCTGGTGGGCCTCCACCAGGAGCTCGCGCGCCTGCGCGACCGGTCCCCCCTCGAGGTGGACGTCCATCAGCCAGGCGGCGAGGTCCTCCTCAGGCTCACCTCCGCGGAGGGCATCGAGGTCGAGCAGGGCCAACGAGCCGTCCTCGACCTCGAGCCACTGCCCGGCGTGCTGGTCCCCGTGCACGAGGCAGCGCGCGCGCACCGGGGGCACGCTGGCGAGGAGACGGACCGCCTCGGCGTGGAGGTCGGGGTCCAGTCGCAGGAGCAGGGACGAGTCGACCCCGGGGGACGCCGCCTCGAGGGAGCCGCACGGGAGTTGGTGCAGGCGTGCCAGGGCAGCCCCGACCCGAGGAGCCGTGAGGAGCGGGTCCGCGGGCAGGCTGCTGCCGTCGATCCACTCCTCCAGGAGGATGCCCGCCTCGAGGTCAGCACCCTCGAGACGCGGTGTCCGCAGACCCTCGGCACCCGCCAGGAGGGAGCGAGCCTCGGCGATCCGCGCCGCCTCCTCGGGCTCGAGCACGCGCACCCCGAGCGAGCGCTCGGCGCGCTCGCCGTCAGGGCTCTTCAGGCTCAGGTGCGCGCGCAGGACGGCGCGGCGTTCGGGCTTGTAGCGCAGGGCCTCGAACCGGGAGCGCCGTCGTCGCACGTCGTCCGGCGCGAAGAGGTCGAGCTCCTTGATCCAGCGAATGGTCCGACGGTCGTCCAAGGCCCGCTCCAGGCCCCGGAGGACGCGGTCGCGCGGGAACGCGACGAGCTGGGACCCGTCCTCGAGCAGCACGGCCGGCCTCAGCCGATGCTCCATGGACGCGCGCCAGGGCCGCTCGGCGAGGCTCGCCTCGTGGCGCCGGGCCTTGCCGGACAGGTGCTTCTTCCAGGTCACCCACCGCTCGTGTCCATCCGCCCAGCGCACGCTGTAGCAGGTGGCCGCCGCGACCCCGAGCTTCCAGCGCGCGTGGACCTGCTCGAGGCTCACCGGAGCGTCGGCCCCGTCCGCCACGAGGCGCTCGCGCACGAGCTGCAGGACGACCGCGTCCGTGGGGGGAACGAGCTCGCCATCCCCCATCCGCGCGGGCAGGTGCCGGTCGCGGTCGCGCGCGCGCAGGCCGGTCATGAGGCGCTCGCGGCCGCTCCGTCGGCGCCGAAGGCCTCGCGATAGGCCGCGCTGCCCGCGGACAGCTCGGCATGGGAGCCCGACGCGACCGGACCCTCCTCCTGGATCCAGACGACCTGGTCGAACCCGCCCAGGTGCTCCTGGTCGTGCGTGACGACGATCACGATCGCGTTCGAGGCACGCTGACGGAGGGAGGTGAACACGTGGCGGGCGGCCTCCCCATCCAGGCCCGCGAAGGGCTCGTCCACGACGAGGACGCCCGCGTCGCGCAGGAATGCGCGGGCGAGGCAGAGGCGCCGGCGCTGACCGCCGGACAGCCCCAGTCCCGAGGAGCCCAGGACCGTGTCCAGGCCGTCCGGCATGGCCGCCACGACCTGCGCGGCCCCCGCGTCCTCGAGGGCGTGCTGGAGCGCGGCGTCGTCGGCATCCGGCGCGGCCAGCAGCAGGTTCTCGCGCACGCTGGTGCCGAAGAGCACGGCGTCCTGCAGCGCAGCCGCGAGGCCCTCGCGCAGGGAGTCGAGGCGGAACTCGGGGAGGGCGACGCCGTCGATCACGACGCGCCCCCGGGTCGGGTCCATGAGCCGCAGGAGCAGGGCGACCAGCGTGCTCTTGCCCGCGCCGCTGGCCCCCACCAGCGCGGTCAGCTGCCCGCGCTCGAAGGTGGCGTCCACCTCCTGCAGGGCGACGCGGCCGTCGGGATAGGCGTAGTGCACTCCCTGCAGCTCCACGCGCTCGGGACGCGCCGCGGGCTCGCGCTCGCCCTGCTGCTCACGCAGCGGGGAGCGCTCGGCGAGCACCTCGAGCAGGCGCTCGGCGCACGCCACGCCCTTCGCGACGCGTGCCTGGTGCTTGGCCGCCGAGCGGGCCGGCTTGAGCAGCCCGCGGACGTAGGAGAGGAACACCAGCAGCTCGCCCGGGGTGAGCGCGCCCTCGAGGACGCGCTGCCCGCCGAGGAGCAGGGTCAGGGCCACGCCGAGGGTCAGGAGGGACTCGACCGAGGCCGACAGACGCGCGGCCGCGCGCGCGGCCTTGAGCTCCGCGCGGGCGCTGCGGCGGTTGTCGCGCGCGAAGCGATGCGCGACCTCCTCCTCCCGGCCCAGGGACTGCACGAGGGTCACGGCTCCCACCGCCTCGCCGAGGAAGTCCGCCAGCGCGCCCTCCTTGCGGCGCTGCTTGCGGATCGCCACCGAGAGGCGGCGCGAGAGGACCCGCACGACCAGCGCGAGGGCCGGGACCAGAACGAGCAGGGTGGCGGTCAGGCCCGCATCGACGCGCACCATGATGGCGAGGACCGCCACTGCGTGGAGGCCGCGCGCCAGCAGGTTGGTCGAGGCCTCGACCAGCATGGTCTTGACCATGGGCGCGTCGCCCATCAGGCGCATGAGCAGGTCACCGCTGCGCTGGCCGCCGTGGAAGGAGGGCGGGAGCTCCAGCAGCCGGCGGAACAGGAGCATGCGCAGGGCGCGTGTCACCCGGTGCCCGACCTTGGCCACGAGCAGGTTCGCCGCGTACTCGGCGAGGACGCGAGCGACCACGACGCCGAACAGCACGGCGGCGCAGAGCAGGAGGAGGTCGGCACCGCCGGGCTCGGCCCCCGCGACCGGGGAGAGCACGCGGTCGAAGGCGACCTGCATCGGCCAGGGCTGCAGCACCGCCAGGGCCACCACCAGCAGCTGGAGGGCAACGGCACCCCCCAGGGCCGCGCGGTGCGGGGCCACGACGAAGCCCAGGCGGCTCCCTACCCGCCACGCCTCGAGCGTGCGGAGCAGCGCCTTCATGCCTCGCCCCCCAAGCGCTCGAGGACGTCCCGGGCGATCCAGTCCCAGCCGTGGCGTGCAGCTTCGGTGCGCGCGGCCTCGGCGAGCTCTTGGCGCCCGTCAGCGTCCGCTGCCAGCCCCTGGAGGGAAGCGGCGAGGGCGGCCTCGTCCCCAGGCGCGTAGAGGAGCCCCGCGTGGCCGCCGAGGACGACGAGCGGCAGGTCGCCGAGCTCGGGAACGACGGGGACGAGCCCCATGGCCATGGCCTCCCGCAGCTTCAGCGGGGAGAACCAGGCCGCCTCGCGGCTGGAGTGCGCGAGGGCGAGGACGTCACAGGCCCCCACGCGCCGCGCCACGTCCTCCGGCGCACACCAGCCCACGATGCGGAGGGCCTCCTCGGGAAGCACCCCGGCGCAGGCCTCGGCGAACTCGCCCTTGCCCACGCAGACGAGGACGATTCGCGCTCCGGCTTCCCGCGAGCGGGCGATCGCGCGCGCCAGGAGCGGCAGGTCGTGCCAGGGACGCAGGCGCCCGTGGAAGACCAGGGCCAGGTCGTCGGGGTCGAGAGCGAGCTCGGCGCGCTCCGCGTTGCGACGCGAGGGGTCGAGGGGAGCGAAGACGCCGAGGTCCACGCCGTTGGAGTGGACGCGCGTCGCGTCGACGCGTGCGCCCAGCTCCTCGACGTAGGTCAGCAGGGGTCGGGAGACGACGGACACGAGGCGCGCGCTCGAGAAGGCCGCGCGCCACGCCGCGCGCCGCGTCTCGTCGACCTCCGAGCCGCGGTAGCGCGCCTCCTCGAGGTCCAGGGGGGAGTTGACCTCGAGCCCGTGCGGCACGCCCCTCGAGCGCGCCCAGGCCGCGATCGGCCCCGTCCCGAGCGAGAAGCGCTCGTGGATGGCGTCCAGGGAGCCGAGCTCCTCGAGCCGGGCGATCGCGACGTCCGGGTCCGGCTCCTCGATCCGCACCACCTCGGCCCCCTGGCGAGCCAGCGCCTCGCAGAGCCTCGCCACGTGCACCGCGGCCCCCTTCTCCCCTCCCGGCCTGATGCCGGGGTCCTGATGGACGAACGCGACCCTCACGACGCCTCCCCCTCGACGCAGGCCCGGAACCACTCCCCCAGCGTGCGCGCGACCGACGGACCGTCGAAGTGGGCGCGCGCGTGGGCCCGCCCCGCCTCGGAGAGCCGCGCGCGCTCCTCGGGGGAGCCGAGCAGCTCGAGGAGGGTCTCGGCGAGCGCCGCAGCGTCCTCCTCCGGGACCAGACGCCCCACGCGCCCCCCGTCGAGGATCTCGGGGATCCCGGTCACGGGGGTCGAGATGCAGGGGAGGCCACAGCCCAGGGCCTCCAGCAGCACGGTCGGGAGGGCGTCCCGGTTGCCGTCCTCCCCCACTCGGCAGGGGAGGGCGAAGACGGTCGCGCGCTGCATCAGGTCCAGGACGTCGCCCTGGTGGAGGGCGCCGGCGAGCTCGACGAAGCCGCCAGCTCCGCGCGTTCGGATCCGCTCCTCGAGCGCGGCGCGCGCGTCGCCCTGTCCCACGATGACACAGCGCGCCTGCGGGCGCGCCTCGCGGACGCGGACCATCGCGTCCACCAGCAGGTCGAGGCCCTTCTTCTCCACCAGCCGGCCCACGGCCAGCACGAGGTCCTCCTCGCGCGGTGACCCACCGGGCCGGAAGTGCTCGAGGTCGATGCCGTTGTAGAGCTTGCGCAGCCGCGGCTGGGCGGCCTCCCCGAGGAAGGAGCGCAGGTGGTCGAGGTTCGCGTCGCAGACCGTGGTCGTGAACGCGCTGTCCGCGACGACGCGAGTCAGCAGGGCCGGATCGACGGTGGAGCGGTAGATGTCCTTCGCGTGCGCGGTGATGCTGTAGCTCGGGCCGCCGAGCCCGTGGACGAGGTGTGCGACGAGGGCCGAGTCGGTCGCGAAGTGCACGTGCAGGTGCTGCAGTCCAAGCGTCGCGGCGCGCTCGCGGACGTAGAGGGCCTCTCCCACGAGGCGCCCCACCCGCGGGTGGCCACCCTCCTGCAGGGGACGCACGACCGGGGCCAGGGCCTCGAGCAGCCCGGCGCCCTCCGGGGCGAACAGCCTCGACCAGGGATCGAGCTCCGAGCGGCCGGGGAGCAGCTCGACCTCCGCGAGGAGGCGCTCCAGCGCGGGGTGCCGCGGCTCGTCGTCGGGGGTCCGGCGGCTGAGGACGTGCAGGCGCGTCCCGAGGGCCTCCTGCTGGAGGAGCTCCCCGAGGATGAAGGTCTCCGACAGGCGCGGGAACTTCTTGAGCAGGTAGCCGATCAGAGGTTGCACGCGTGCCCCCCGAGTGAGTGAACGCGCCCCAAGTCCTCTTCGCCCATCAGGGCGCCGAGGAGCTCGGCTGCGCGCTCGGCCCCCCTCAGGTCGAGCTGCATGCGGGTCTGTCGCCCCTGGTCGAGGCAGGCCTCGACCGCGGCGGGGATCTCGGTCATTCCACTCTTCACCAGGCACTCGGCCAGGCCGAGGGAGCGGAGCCTCTGGGCGCGGATGAACTGCTCGCGGCGGGGACGCGTGCGCGGGAGGAGCACGGCGGGAGTGTCCGAGGCGAGGAGTTCGGCGCAGGTGTTGTAGCCAGCCATCGAGACCACGGCGTGGGCCTCGGCGATCGCGGTGCGCAGGTTCGGGTCGAACTCGAGGACCTCGACGCGCTCCAAGCCCTCGGCGAGGGCCCGGATGCGTGAGGCGCGCTCGGGCTCGGCCAGGGGCCCGGTCACGACGCGCGAGGACCAGCGCGCCTCGCGCCCCACGAGGGAGCGGAGGTAGGCCTCGATGCGGTCGGCCCCGTCGGCGCCTCCACCCGTGGTCACGAGGACGCGGGGCTCCTCGGCGGGCGCGGCGCTGCGCTGCTGGGCTCGGACCACGTAGCCCACGTGCTCGACGCGGCTGCGGAGCTCGGGCGGGACCGGGTACTCCTCGCGCATGTCGAAGACGCGCGGATCGCCGTAGACCAGCACCTCCTCGTAGAGGTCCCGGAGGGCACGCCGGATCTCGGGACGGCCCCAGTCGCGGGCCACGTGGAGGGGCGAGTCGATGACGTCCCGGAGGCCCAGCACGCACGGCACCCCGGCGCGACGAGCCGCCTCGAGCGTCGGGAGGAGCTCCCCCTCGAGGCCGATCGGGGTGTGGTCGACGAGCAGCAGGTCCGGCTCGTAGGCGTCGAAGGCCGCGCGCAGGGTGGCGCAGCGCAGGTCCACCAGCGGGCCCAGGGGGCCGCCCAGCTGCAGGGGGGCGTAGGCGGACCCCCGCTTGGTGACCGATGGGAGCTTGAGGACGTCGACGCCGGCGGGGAGCGGGAACTGGGTCGCGCAGGGCGATCCCGTGGCGATGAGGGTGCTGGCGTGCGGGTAGCGTGCCTGGAGAGCCTCCGCGAGGGTGAGACAGCGCCTGAGGTGCCCGAGCCCGTACGAGTCGTGCCCGTAGAGCATCACCCGGGGCCCGCCAGGGGGCTCCGCGGTGGGGTCGACGGTGCTCGAGAAGGTGTGGGGCATGGGACGGGGCGCTGGAGACTCTCTTTGCGCAACCTTTGTGCCAGATCCAAGGGGGCTTGGAACGAACGTTTAGCGTCCGATCTTCGGACACGGAGTCCGGAGGATGGACACGCCTGACGGCCAAAAGGGCGGTATGAACAAGTGTGGCCCATGGCACGGGGGTTGCCTTGTTCTCCCAGCGGCCTGCCTCTTCTTGACTCACCGAGCTCTCATGAAGTTCCTCCCGATGACCCTCCCTCTCCTCCTGCTGGCGGCCGCTCCCGCTCAGGCGGACCTGCTCTCGGGCAGGGTGCTGGACTCTGCCGGCCAGCCCCTCCCCGCCTGCAACCTGGACGTGGTCGACGTCGTCACGGGCGTCGACATGGCCCTCGCTGGCGACACCACCGACGCGGCGGGCCAGTTCACGATCGACGTGCCCACCGGGCTCTACACGGTCACGGTCAACCCGCCCCCGGGCAGCGCCCACCTGGTGGGGCTCGTGGACGGCGTGGCCGTCTTCGGGGCCACCAACATGGGCGACGTCCAGCTGGAGCCCGGCGCGTTCCTCGACGGAACGATCCTCCTGCCCTCTGGCCTGCCAGCCGTGGGCGCCAACCTCGACGTGGAGCTCGCGGACGGCGAGGAGTACTTCCCCGCCGGGGACACCACGGACGACAACGGGAACTTCTCCATGGTCGTCCCGCTGGGCGAGGTCGCCCTCCAGGTGCGCCCCGAGACGCTCACGACGACCCTCCTCGCCCCGGTCGAGGTGGAGCTGGTGCTGGCCGGATCGGCAAGCGTCGGGACGCTCCAGCTCGAGAACGGCTACTGGGCGAGCGTCACGGTCCAGACCCTCACGGGCGCGCCCGTCTTCGGCGCCGACCTCGACGTCCTGGACGCCACGACCGGTGCGAAGCTCTTCACGCCCGGCGACAACACCAACACGGCCGGCTTCGCCGACGTGGTCGTCCCCGCGGGGACGTACCTCGTCGAGGTCGAGCCGCGCTTCGCGGACGGGCTCGTGGCCACGACCCTGGGCCCGGTCGCCGTCAGCGCCACGACCAGCCTGGGCGTGGTCCAGGTCGAGCCCGGCGTCGTCCTCTCCGGGACGGTGACGGA
>WTJQ01000004.1:0-12049 GCA_011524785.1 Planctomycetota bacterium
TCCTCACCCTCCTCGCGGGGCTGGCTCCCCAGCCCCTCGCCGCCCCGCTGCCGGGCGACGCCGTCGTCGTCCAGGCGACGATGGTCCACACCGCTGATGCGGCCATCGAGAACGGCCGCGTCCTGATCCGCGACGGTCGCATCGAGGCCGTGGGTCCTGACGTCGGGGCCGGCGAGCGCCTGATCGAGGTCGAGGGCCACCTCACCGCCGGCATGGTCGTCCTCGGGGACCGCACGAGCCTTGGCGCCGAGGCGCGGGACGAGACGCGGCAGGTGATGGACACGGCCGACCTCGTTCACGGATACGACGCCGAGAGCAAGGACTGGGCGCCGTTCCTGGAGGCGGGCGTCACCGCCGTGCTGCTGACCCCGGAGGCGGGCGCCCTCGTGGGCGGTCGCACCGCGGTCGTCAAGCCGGGCGGGGCCGTGATGAGCCCGCGGGCTCACCTCGACCTCTGCTTCTCGACCGCCGCGTTCCGTGACGGCGTGGCGCCCAGCAGCTACCCGGGTGCCCTCGCCATGCTCGAGGAGCACATGGCCGGCGGGGCTGGCGGCTTCGGGCTGATCAAGGACGGCCTGCCCGTCCACCTGTCCGCGCGGACGCGGGCCGAGGGGCTGCGTGCGATCGCCTTCGCGCAGCGCCACGGCCTGAAGGGCGCGCTCAGCGGAGTCGCCCGCGCGGGCGACCTGGCCCCCGAGCTGAAGGAGGCTGGCCTGGCCGTGATCCTGCCGCCCCTGGGTCCGGGCTCCGACCCGCGCCACGCGGCCTCGGCCGCGGCGCTCGCGAAGGCCGGCGTGCCGATGGGCTTCAGCCTCGACGCCAAGAAGGCGTCCCCGACCGCCCTGCGCTTCACTGCCGCGCAGTGCATGAAGGCCGGGATGCCCCGCGCCGCGGCGTGGTCCGCCCTGACCAGCCAGGCCGGCGCCATCAGCGGCACGACCGCCGGGAGCCTGGCGCCTGGGAGCGCCGCGGACCTCGTGCTCTGGAGCGGCGATCCGCTCGATCTCACCAGCCGCGTGGAGCGCGTCTGGATCGACGGCGCTGCCGTCCACGGAGGTGACGACCAATGATCCTGACCACCCTCATGGCGGCGGCCGCGCCCGCCCTGGCCGGCGGAGGCACGGGCGTGAGCCTGATGGTCCACGCCGAGTACCTGCACGTCGGGCCCGGCGAGGTCGTCCGCAACGCCCTCGTCCAGGTGGACGAGGGGCAGATCGTCGCCGTCCTTCCCGGCCGCAGCGCTCCTGACGGCGCGCTCTCCGTCCACTCGGCGATGGCCGGGATGGTCGACGCCAGCGCTCGTACGACCGGTGACCCTTCGGCAGTCGAGCAGTCAAAGGAGATCATCACCCAGCTCTCCGTCCAGGACGCGCTCGATCCGTTCGACCCCGCCTGGGGTCGCCTCGCGCGCACCGGGGTCACCACCGCCCTGATCGCCCCGCCCGACCTGAACGTCATCGGCGGGCTCACGGTGGTGGTGAAGACCGCTGGCGCGCCGCGCCTCGAGGGGCGCGTGCTGGAGGGCAAGCCCATCCTCCGAGGCGCGATCGGCGACCAGCCGAGCGCCCGCAACTCGCCCGCCTTCGGCCGGCCGCGCAACTACTTCGCGCGCCGTCCCACGACCCGCATGGGCGTGGAGTGGGAGTGGCGCAAGGCGTTCTTCGACGCTGGCCAGGCCGAGCGCTTCCCCGAGGCCGACTTCGAGGGCGCTGACGTGCTCCGCGCCTGCCTCAAGGGCGACGTGCGCGTGATGATCCAGGCCTGGACCACGGCCGACATCCGGACCGCCTGCTACCTCGACGAGGAGATGCAGCGTGAGGGCTACGGCGACCTCGACCTCGTGATCGACGCCGGCGCCGAGGCCTGGAAGGAGCCTGCCTTCCTCCAGCGCACCGGCACCTCGGTCGTGCTGCCGCCCTTCCCGGCCTCGGGTCGCAGCGGCGAGCGCTCCTTCATGCCCTGGAACACCGCCCGCGTCCTCCTGGACAAGGGCATCCCGGTCGCCCTGTCGGGCCACGGCGGGACCTCCCCGAAGACGCGCCTGGGGGACCAGGCCGGCTTCGCCATGCGCGGCGGCCTGACCTTCGACGAGGCCCTCGCGGCCGTCACCACCACCCCCGCGGCGCTCCTCGGCGTGGAGCAGCGCGTGGGTCGGGTCGCGGCCGGGATGGACGCGGACCTGGTCCTCTGGAACGGCCGGCCCTTCGAGGCCACCAGCGCCATCGTCGGTGTCGTCGCCAGCGGCGACGTCGTCCTGCAGCCCCGCTGATCGCTCCGCGCCCCCTTCGCAACGCATCCCCGCGACGCACGCTCTACCGAACACCCTCCTCACCATGAAGCCCCACCTCCTCCACCGCCTCACCGCGGTCCTCGCCCTCACCGCCGCCGCCCACGCGGGCGACAGCTACGCCGTCAAGGCCGGCACCGTCATGACCATGGGGGGCGACCCCATCGAGAACGGTGTGATCGTCATGCAGGACGGCCGGATCACGGCCGTTGGCAAGGACGGCGAGGTCGAGATCCCCTGGGACGCCGAGGTCTTCGAGGCCCCGGACCTGGTCGCCTTCCCGGGCATGGTCGAGGCCTGCATCTCCGGCGGGATGGACCGGCCCAACGAGTCGGTCGACGTCACCCCCTTCCTCGACGTCAACGACTCGATCGACCCGGTCAACTTCTTCTACGAGGACATGCGCCGCGCGGGCGTGACGACCATCAACGTCCAGCAGGGTGACGAGACCGTCATCGCGGGGCGCGGCATGGTCGTCAAGCCGAGCGGCATGACCGTCGAGGCGATGATGGTCCGGCCCCAGTCGGGCATGAAGATCAGCGTCGCCCCCAAGCGCGGCAAGTCGCGCGCCGTGCAGCTGATGATCCTGCGCAACGCCTTCGCCGACCTCCGCCGGACCCTGGAGGGCATGGTCCAGGAGAAGCAGGACGAGGTCGCCAAGGCGCGCCGCGAGGCCCTCGCCCAGGGCCGTGACTTCGAGGAGCCCAAGCCGGCCGGCCGCGCGATGGAGGGCAGCGGCTGGAAGCTCGAGGGCCTCGAGTGGGTCGACCGCTCGACGATCGACGCGAAGCTGCTGCCGCTGCTCGACGTGGTCGAGGGGCGCCTGCCCATCTACCTGAACTGCGAGACGCCGATGGACGTCCTCCACGGCCTCGCCATCGCCAAGGAGAACGGCTTCCTCGCCCAGACCGTCCTCATGATCGGCGCCTCCTGCTGGAAGGTCTCCGACCAGATCAAGGAGGCCGGGGTGCGCGGCGTCGTCCTGCCCCTCCAGCTCGAGCACACCGAGCGAGCCCCCTTCGCCGAGGAGGACACGGTCACCCTGCTCCCCGAGCACTTCGCGGAGAAGGGGATCCCCTTCGCCCTGCGCTCGGCCAACAGCACGACCGAGTCCCTCTGGTACCAGGCCGCTCGCTGCGTGGCGCTCGGCGTCGACCGCCAGCAGGCGCTCGAGGCCATCACCACCATGCCGGCCGACCTGATCGGTCTCGGCAGCGACGTCGGCTCCCTGGAGCCGGGGCACCACGCCAACATCGTGCTGCTCAGCGGCGACCCGCTGTCCCTGCAGAGCACCGTCCAGTACGTGTTCGTCGAGGGGCGCATGATCTACGACCGCTCGCAGGACACGCGCCTGCAGCACCTGCTCGAGGGCGTGGAGCCCGAGGGCGTCTCCGCCGACGAGCCCGTCGTCACGGACATCCACGAGGAAGAGCGCAAGGCCGGCGGGGAGTGACCCGAGGCACTGCCACCCAGGAGCAAGCATGCTGACCATCCTCCCCCTCCTGCTCGCCGCGGCCCCCGTCGGGGACGCCGTGCTCGTGCGCGCAGGGACCATCCACCTCGTGGGGGACGGCACCGTCCTGAAGGACGGCGCCCTCCTGATCGAGGACGGCAAGATCGTCGAGGTCGGTGACCTCGAGGCGCCGGCGGGCGTGCGCGAGGTCGACTACGGCCCCGACGCCACCATCGTCCCGGGCCTCGTCGCGGCCGACAGCCGCTACGGACAGGGCCCGGCGGCTGCACGCGCCGCGTCGCCGATGCTGCGCGCCGCCGACAACTTCGACGTCTTCTCGCGCTACAGCAGCGCCCTCTCGGGCGGCGTGACCACGGCCTACCTGGCTCCGGCGGACGACCGCCTGATCGCCGGTCAGGGCGGGGTCGCCAAGCTGGCGGGCGAGGCGGACATGAGCCGCTTCCTGAGCGACAGCGCCGCCATCCACGGCAGCATCGCGACCGCCGCGCGCAGCACGCCTGGCTTCTGGGAGCCCCCGCTGCCCGCCACCGTGGACGTCGGCCTCGGCGTCGAGCAGCCGCAGCTGCCGCGCACCACCATGGGTGCGGTGGTCGGCCTCCGCGAACTCATGGCGTTCGCGGGTGGCGATCAGGAGCAGGCCAGCGAGTGGGGCAGCCTGACCGGCCCAGCGCTCGCCGAGCTGATGCAGGCCGGCCGCACCTGGCGCATGGGCGTCGACGACGCGCGCCAGGCGAAGGCCCTGCACGATCTCTTCGTCGAGGCGGGGCAGCCGCTCATCCTCGAGGCGAGCACCGGCGTGGTCGAGCTGGCCTCCGAGCTCGCGGCGGCCGGCATCTCCGTGATCTACGAGCCTGGCGGGCAGAAGCCCGAGCAGACGCAGAGCTTCAACTTCGGCGGCTTCCGTGGCCGGGGCTTCTCGGCGCCGACGCCTGCGGCCAGCTCGACCGGGGATCGCCGCACGCTCGGGGACGCCGAGGACCAGGCGACCGCCGCGCGGCTGATCGAGGCCGGCGTGAAGGTCGCCATCGCGACGCCGGACTCCATGAACGTGAGCAGCCTGCTCCAGGCCGCCTCCATGGCGCGCCGGGGAGGCCTCTCCGCCGCGGATGCGCTCCGCGCAATCACCCTGACCCCCGCCGAGCTGTTGGGCGTTGCCGATCGCGTCGGCAGCCTCGCCGCCGGCAAGGACGCGGACTTCGTCGTGCTGAACGGCGCGCCCACCGAGCCGGGCGTGAGCGTCAACGCCACGTGGGTCGAGGGCGAGCTCCGCTGGGAGAGCAGCGAGCGCGCTCCCCGCGTGATCCAGGTCGAGGAGCTCCACCTCGGGGACGGCACCGTGCTGCGCCCGGGTGAGGTGCTCGTGTCCGGCGGCAAGATCGTCGAGGTCGGTGAGCGCGTGGGTCGTCCTCGCGGCGCCGTCCTCCACCGCGCCGCGGCTGCTATGCCTGGCGCCATCGATGGCTGGGGTCACCTGGGCGTCGATGGGAGCCGGAAGGGCTTCAACACGCGCTTCGACCTGTCGACGATCGTCGAGCCGGGCGATGCCGGCGACCACGCCGTCGCGGCCGCGGGGGTCACGACCGTGAACCTCGCCCCCTACAGCGTTGGGCACGGCACGCCCTCGATGACCTACAAGCCGGCGGGGGACCAGCCCTCCTCGATGGTGCTGGCCAACCCGACCGGCGTGTTCCTCGTCTGGAACAACGCGATTCCCAGCCTGGTCGGGAACCAGGTCCGGGGAAGCCTCGCCCAGGCCGCCGACTACGCCAAGAAGTGGCGCGAGTACGAGGAGGCCATGAGCAAGTACACCCCGCCCGCCCCCGAGTCGGACGACGACGAGGAGGACGAGGACGAAGGCGAGGAGGAGAAGGACGAGAAGAAGAAGAAGCCCAAGGACAAGCCGGACGCGATCCCCGCGACCGGGACCTGGAAGGCCGACTCCATCCGCCTGCGCCTCCTCGACGAGGGCGGCACCCTCGAGGGCACCCTGCGTGCCCCGGCCTCGCCCGACCTCGTGCACCTGACGGGCACCCGCGAGGGCCACGACCTGACCCTCTCCGGCCCCGTCGGTCTCGAGACCATCGTCCTGACGCTGACCGAGGAGTTCGACGAGAACGACGTCGAGCGTCCGCGGCTGCAGGGCACGTGGAAGCTCGCTGGTGCCGAGGGTGACGGTGAGGCCCTCGATCTGCCGCGAACCGGCACCGACTACCCGGTCGTGCGCCGCCCCGAGCGGCGCAAGCAGCCGGAGGCCAAGGCTCCCAAGGGCCAGCCGCGGTCGCCCGGCATCAACCCCGACCTCGAGCCGCTGCGGCAGGCGATGATGGGCAACAGCCCCGTCTTCGTGCAGATCGGTGATGCCACGCAGCTCGACGCGTGCCTGGCGACCTTCAACCAGTTCGGTCTCAAGCCGATCCTGGTCGGGAGCACGGGAGTCAGCAGCCGCCACGCCTCGCGCATGGCGGGCGTCCTCATGACCTCGGTCACCTCCAGCGTCCCCAGCGGCGTGCCGGTGATGTTCCGCTCGAACGCGGAGCAGGCGACCGCCGACCTCCTGGACCAGGTCTCCATGGCCGTGGCCAACGGGCTCTCCCCCGCGGTCGCCGTGCGTGCCCTCACCGGGGACGCCGCGACCATGCTGAAGGTCCACGACCGCGTGGGCTTCCTCCGGGCCGGTCAGGACGCCGACCTGGTGCTCTTCGACGGCCCCCCGCTCCATCCCGCCAGCAGCGTCGTCGGCGTCCTCGTCGACGGTGAGGAGATCTCCGACTGATCCGCTCCCCGAGCCAGGCTCCACCATGAAGAAGACAGCTCTGCTCTCCCTCCTCGCTCTCGGCCTCGGCGCCTCCAGCGCCACGGCGGGCGACTTCGGCGGACGCCCCCGCGGCGGCGACTCCGTGCGCGCGTCCCTGGCGATCGCCAGCCAGGGCGAGGTCCACCCGGGCGCCGTCGGCGGCCGCGGCCTCGCGATCTACTCCAAGAAGGTCGCGGTCTGCGAGTGGAACGGCCAGGACGTCATCAACAACGGCGTCGTCCTCGTGAAGGACGGCAAGATCGAGGCCGTCGGGAAGCGCGGCGAGGTCCTCCCGCCCCCCGACTACGCCCAGATGGACGTGGGTGACCAGTGGATCGTCCCCGGCCTGGTGGAGATGCACAACCACGTCGCGGGTCGCTTCGGCCTGAACGACACCGTCTACCTGGCCAACCCCGGTCTGCGTGCGTCGTCCGACGTCTTCGCCGGCAACGCGCAGCTGGACCTCGGTCTCGCCGGCGGCGTCACGACCGTCCTCTACATCCCGGGCTCGGGCTCCAACGTCGGCGGCCAGGGTGTGCTCCTCCGAACCGGCTTCAACACCTACGAGGAGTGCCTCATCAAGGATCCCGGCTCGATGAAGCTGGCCCAGGCAGGCAACCCGGAGCGCTGGCTGACCCGGCCGAACCGCTCCTTCATGAACTGGAACACGCGGACCACCTTCCAGCGCGGCATCGCCTACGCGCAGGAGTGGGAGGCGTACGAGCGGGACGGCGGCGTGATGCCGCGCAAGGACCCCCAGTGGGAGATCTTCCGCCACCTGCGCAAGCGTGACGTCCACATCTCGACGCACACGCAGATCTACCAGGTCGTCCTGAAGACCATCACGATGGTCCACGACCAGCTCGGGCTGCCGTTCTTCATCGACCACGGCACCTTCGACTCCTGGCGCGTCGCCAAGGAGGCCGAGAAGCGCGGCATCTTCGCCTGCCTCGGTCCCCGCAACATCGACGTCCCGGCGCGGGGCTTCATCCAGTGGAGCGGCTCGAACCCCGAGCGGGTCCAGGGCGTCGCCGCGGGCTACCAGAGCGAGGGCTTCACCCGCATCGGCTTCAACACCGACTCCCCCGTCATCCCCCAGGAGGAGCTGCAGCTCCAGGCGTCGATGGCCGTCCGGTACGGCTTCGACGAGTCGAAGATGGCCACCCTGCGCGGCCTCACGATCGTCCCGGCCATGGCCGGCGGGATCGGCGACAAGGTGGGCAGCATCGAGGTCGGCAAGGAAGCCGACCTGCTGATCACGACCGGGGACATCACCGACCCCCGCCACTCGGTCGAGCTGGTCCTCCAGCTCGGCAAGGTGGTCTACGACCCGGCCCAGACCGGTCGTCGCTGGTAGGCCGCTCTCCGCTCCGAGGCCCATCCCCATGCACGCCATCCTCCGCAAGGCCCTCGCCGCCGGCGCGCTGACCCTGGTCGGCGCGGCGCCGGCCGTGGGCGTGCAGGAGGCGGGTGCGCCTGGCGGGCCGGGGCTGGCGATCCTCACCCAGAAGGCGCTGCTGGTCCCGCTCGAGGGGCAGCAGGTGCAGGACCACGCCGTGATCCTGGTGCGGGACGGCCTGATCGAGGCCGTGGCCCACCGCGACGACCTGGTCGTGCCCAGCGGCTACGAGGTGCGGGACGTCGGGGCCGACTGGGTCTGCCCCGGCTTCGTCGACCTGCACAGCCACATCGCGGGCACCCGCGGGCTGAACGACACCGTCTATCAGACCAACCCCGGCCTGCGGATCTCGGCCACCGTCATCCCGCAGAACCCCGCCCTGCAGCTGGGCGTCGCCGGCGGCGTCTCGACGATCCTCTTCATCCCGGGCTCGGGCTCGAACCTCGGGGGTCAGGGCGTGCTCCTGAAGACCGGGCACGACTCCTACGAGGAGATGGAGATCCGCAACCCCGGCTCGGTGAAGATCGCGCAGGGGGACAACCCGACCCGCTGGGGCTTCGGGATGCGGCGCTCGATGATGGCGTGGAACCTCCGCCAGGAGCTCTTGAAGGGCGTCGAGTACGCCCGGGCCTGGCTCAAGCACGAGACGGATGGCGGCCCGGCCCCGCGCCGCGACGTCCGCTTCGACGTCTTCCGCGACCTCCTCACGCGGAAGATCGAGGTGTCGACGCACACGCAGTACTACCACCTGGTGCTGACCACGATCACGATGCTGGCGCGCGACTTCGGCTTCGCGACCTACATCGATCACGGCTCCTTCGACAGCTACCTGACCACGCCGCTGGCGCTGGAGAACAAGGTCAACGCGATCCTGGGCCCGCGCGAGGTCATGGCGCCCTCGCCCCCGCGCTTCGACACCGACGGCCAGGTGCAGGGCTCGGCCTGGGGCTTCCAGAAGCTCGGCCACGACCGCATCGGCTTCAACACGGACGCCCCGGTGGTGCCCCAGGAGGAGCTCTCCGTGCAGGCCGCCATGGGCGTCCGCTACGGCATGGACGATCGCAACCTGGAGGGCGTGCGGGGACTCACCTGCATCCCCGCGGTGACGGCCGGCCTCGAGCGCCAAGTCGGCAGCATCGTCCCCGGCATGCAGGCCGACCTCCTCGTCGTCACGGGCGATCCCGTCGACCCCCGGACCAGCGTCGAGCTCGTCCTCCAGGACGGCCAGGTCGTCTACGACACCAGCAAGAACAGGAGGCGTTGGTGATGCCTCTCCCCCAAGGAACCCTCCAGCGCACTGCTCCTGACCACCCCAACCCCGTGCCGGTGGCGGCGCGGACCCGTGCAACCATGATGCTCTCCACCCTGCTCCTGGCCGCCGCGCCGGCCGTCAGCGCACCCGCGGGGGACCTCCTCGCGATCCGCGCGCGACACCTCGCGACCGGTACCGGTGAGACCCTCGAACACGCCGTCGTCCTCGTCGAGGACGGCCGCATCGTCACGGTCGGTGAGGACCTCCCGATCGAGCGCGGCATCCCCGTGCTCGACCTCGAGGAGGAGGTCTGGGTCCTGCCCGGACTCGTCGACGCCTACTCGCGCTACGGCCTGTCCGGGTCGGGCTTCTCCGACCTCCGCCCGTACATCCAGGCCGCTGACGAGGTGCGCCTGGACGACTCGTCCTGGGCGCGCGGCATGCGCCAGTACGGAGTGACGACGGCAGCCTTCTACCCGGCCGGGCGCGGGATCCCCGGGCAGTCGGTCGTGGTCGCCACGGGCCCCACCCCCGAGGGCTCGCGCGTGCTGCGCCGCAGCGCCTACCTCAAGGCCCTCGTCGGCAACGACTCGACCAGCAAGCGCTACCTGCGGGACGGCTTCAAGGAGGCCGACGAGTGGCTCGACAAGGAGGCCAAGAACCGCGAGAAGTACGACAAGGCCAAGGAGAAGGCCGAGAAGGAGAAGGACTCCGACAAGAAGAAGGCCGAGCTCGCCAAGCTGGGCTCCTACAAGCCGCTGCCCCCGAACATGAAGGGCCAGGCCTTCCTCGACCTGCGCGCGGGCAAGATCGAGCTGCTGGCCTCCATCAACAAGGCGGCCGACTACCTCCACTTCCTCGACGCCCTTGGGGACGAGGACGTGTCCTGGCACCTCCGGACGAGCCTCTCCACCGAGAGCGACCTCTTCCACGTGAAGGAGGAGATCGGTGAGGCCGGCGCGATGGTGATCATCGAGCCCGAGATCACCCTGCACCCCTCCACCATGCGGCAGCGCAACCTGCCCGCCGAGCTGCACCGGGCCGGGGCCAAGCTGGTCCTCATCCCCCGTGCGGACAACTCGACCGGCATGAAGGAGTGGTTCCGCGACGTGGGCGTGATGGTCTCGGCCGGCCTGGACCGTGACGCGGCCATCCAGGCCATGACCCACCACCCCGCGGCACTGCTCGGGGTGTCCGACCGCGTGGGCACGATCGAGGTCGGCAAGGACGCCAACCTCGTGATGCTCACCGGGGACCCGTTCGAGGCCGGCACCGAGGTGCTCGCCGTCATGGCCGGAGGCTCCGTGGTCTTCGGGGAGGACGAACTGTGATCAAGCTCAAGCTGAAGACCCTCGCGCCCCTGGCGCTCCTCCTCGCCGCGGTCCCCGCGGCGGCGCTCCAGCCCCTCCCGCTCCTCGACGACGAGGCGACGGAGTCCGAGGAGGAGGACGAGCACTGGGTGCTCCTCAAGGGGGGCGACGTCTACACCGGCACCGGAGCCCTGCTCCGCAAGGCGGACGTGCTCTGCCGGGACGGGAAGATCGCGGAGATCGGGTACGACCTGTACGCGCCCGAGGAGGCCGAGGTCATGGAGATCTCCGGCTACCGCGTCTACCCGGGCCTCGTGGCTCTCGAGTCCCGTGGCCTCTTCGGGGGCAGTGGCTCACTCAAGGACTCGGTCGATCCCTTCAACGAGTCGATGACCTATGCCGTCGCCAGCGGGATCACCACCGCGGTCAACGGATCCGAGATCGGCAAGCTCAACCGCGGTCGCCTCGAGGACGTGCTCGTGAAGCGCGGCACCTTCGTGGGCCTCAGCTACTCCATCTCGAACCCCTCGGGACGCGGCAGCCTGCGTGAGAAGCTCGAGGCCGCCGCCGCCTACCTGCGGACCTATCGCGAGTGGCAGGTGCAGGTCCGGTCCAACAAGGACCTCAAGGAGCCCAAGAAGAGCGGCGTCGACTCGAACGTCCTCGCCGTCCTCGAGGGCAAGGCCCGTGCCCTGTTCAGCTCCGACGAGCAGCAGGACCTGGTCGGCATCGCACGCCTCGCTCAGGAGTACGGCTTCCGCCCCGTCATCAAGGGCTGCCGGGAGGGCTGGATCGTAGCGGACGAGCTCGGTCGGGCGGGTGCCTTCGCCATCATCGAGGCCCGGGACCGCCGCTCGAAGAACGAGGCCCTCGTCCGGCCCGGCGGCTCCTCGATCGAGAACGCCGCGATCCTGCACCAGCACGGCGTTCAGGTCGCCGTCCTGCCCAGCTCGACCGGCATCAGCCTGGGCGGCATCGTCGGTCGCGACATCATGCACATGCCGACCGAGGCGGCCTTCGCCGTCCGCGGTGGCCTGCCGGAGGACGCGGCCATCGCCTCGATGACCACCATCCCCGCGCGCTTGCTGGGCCTGGGGCATCGCCTCGGCACGATCGAGGAGGGCAAGGATGCCGACCTGATCGTCACGGACGGGGACCTGCTGCACTACCGGACCTTCGTCCAGTGGGCCCTGGTCGGCGGGCGGGTCGTCTACGACAAGGAGGCCGAGCTCTACTTCGCCCACATCCGTCCGCGTCCGGATGGCGAGCTGGCGCCCGAGAGCCCCGTGGATCCCGGCGAGGACGACATCGTCGAGCCGCCCGCGGAGGAGCCTGAGGAGGAGCCGGCCGAGGAGCCCAGCGAGGGCTCGGGCGACGCGCCCACTGAGGACTCCACCGAGCCGCCCCCCGCCGAGGGTGGATCCGGTGAGGGGGCCGAGGAAGGGCCGGCGGAGGACACCGCGGACTGAGCCCGACCTTGGGAACGCACTCGCGGCCCGTGCAGGACTTCCTGCACGGGCCGCTACACTTCCC
>WTJQ01000004.1:12149-17090 GCA_011524785.1 Planctomycetota bacterium
TGGGAACGCACTCGCGGCCCGTGCAGGACTTCCTGCACGGGCCGCTACACTTCCCGGCATGCCGCTCCGCCACCTGCTCCGGGTCCTCGGCGACGAGCCCAAGGACGCCCGCAACCTGACCCGCGAGGAGTCCTTCGGAGCGATGACCTCGATCCTCTCCGGCGGCGAGTCGGAGGTCACGGTCGGCGCCTTCCTGATGGCGCTCCGCTGGAAGGGGTTCACGGTGGAGGAGCTGACCGGCTTCGCCCAGGCAGCGCGCGCTCAGGCCCGCATCCCCTGTCGCGACGTGCCGGGGCTCGTCACGGTCTGTCCGCCCCACGACGGCCAGGCGCACCACCCGCCCCTCGATGCTGTCGCCGGCTTGATCGCCTCGGCCGCAGGGGCGCGCGTGCTGATGGTCACCGATCGCGGCGTGCCGCCGCTTCGCGGGCTGACGGCCGCGAACGTGCTCGAGGGCCTCGGCCTCTCGATGACCTGGGACCCGAGCGAGGCCGAGGACTGGGTGGTGAAGGGCGGCTTCGCCTGCCTCGCGGCCACGGGGATGCTCCCCGGCCTCCTGCACACGCGCCGGGTCCGCAAGGACCTCGTCCTGCGGACCCCACTCTCGACCCTCGAGAAGCTGCTCGCGCCGGCCCACAGCGCCGTGGTGCTGGGGGCCATGGGGGGACCGGTCCTCGGGACCGCGGTCGAGGTCATCCAGGCCCTGGGTCATCCGCGCGGCGTGGCCGTGCAGGGCGTGGATGGGGGCGTCGTCCCCTGGGTGGCGCGACGGACGCGAGGCGTCGGCATCGAGGACGGCCACCTGGTCACGGTGGTCGTGGAGCCCACGGACTTCGGGCTGGAGCACGACACGGAGCCCGAGCTGCCCATGTACGGACCGCCCGAGGACGACGAGGGAGCGTGCGACAACCCCGCCCTCGTGGAGGCCTCGCAGGCCATGGCGCGCAGCGTCATCGAGGGGGACCGCGGCGTGGCGCGCGATGCCGCCGTGCTCGCCGCGGCGGTGATGCTCAAGGCGGGGGGGCAGGCCCTGACCCTGGCCGAGGGGGTCGACCTCGCGGGCAACGCCCTGGAGACCGGGGCCGTGCGCGAGCGCGTGGCCCAGCTGGCAGACCTCTTGGAGGGCTGAGGTGGGACCGCTGGATCAGGACATCGTCGCGGCGGTCGACCTGGGGTCGAACAGCTTCCACATGGTCATCGCTCGTGAGGTCGAGGGGCAGCCCGTGGTGATCGACCGCCTCCGCGAGCGGGTCGCGCTGGCGGAGGGGCTCCGCCCCAACGGCACCCTGGCGCCGAAGGTGCAGACCCGCGCGCTCCGCTGCCTCGAGCGCTTCGGCCAGCGCCTGAGTGAGGTGGCGGACAGTCGCTGCAGAGCGGTCGGGACGGCGACCTTCCGGAAGGCGCGCGGAGCCGAAGACTTCCACTCCCTCGCCGAGCACGCCCTGGGGCGCGAGATCGAGATCCTGGGCGGCAGGGAGGAGGCGCGCCTGATCTACCTCGGGGTCTCCCACACCCTTCCCGGGGGCTCCGAGAAGCGCCTCGTGATCGACATCGGCGGCGCGAGCACCGAGTGCATCGTCGGGCAGAGGTTCGAGTCCCTCCTCGAGGAGAGCCTCGCCATGGGCTGCGTCACGTTCACGCGGCGCTTCTTCCCGGAGGGCCGCCTGACGAGCAAGGCCTTCAAGCGCGCGCGCCTCGAGGCCGAGCTGCAGCTCGAGCCGATCGAGGCCGCCTACGAGCGCGCGGGCTGGGAGGTCGCGGTGGGCTCGTCCGGAACGATCACCGCGGTCGCCACCATCCTCGAGCAGCAGGGCTGGACCAACGGCAGCGTGACGCGTGCGGGTCTCGAGTGCCTGCGCGCCTCGTTGATCGAGTCCGAGAGCGTCGACCGAATCGAGCTGCAGGGCCTGAAGGCGGATCGGCGTCCGGTCCTGGCCGCGGGCGTCGCCATCCTCGAGGGCCTCTTCCGCACGTTCGGTATCGAGACGCTCGACGCCTCGCCGGGCGCGTTGCGCGAGGGGCTCCTCTACGACCTCCTCGGGCGGATCCACCAGGAGGACGTGCGCGGATCCTCGGTCGTCGCCTTCGGTGCGCGGCTGGGGATCGACGAGATGCAGGCCGCGCGCGTGATGGGGACGGCCACGGCGCTCTACGACCAGGTCGCCGAGGAGTGGGGCATGGGCTCGCACCACCGTGACCAGCTCTCCTGGGCCGCCTGGCTCCACGAGGTCGGGCTGTCCGTGTCCTTCAGTGGCTTCCACAGGCACGGGGCCTACCTGCTGGAGCACGCCGACCTCACGGGTTTCTCCCGCGACGAGCAGGCCCGCGTGGCGGCCCTCGTGCGGCAGCACCGGCGCAAGCTGCGGCTCGAGCTGCTCGAGGACTTCAGCCCGACGGTCGCCGTCGACCTGGAGCGCCTGCTCGTGCTGCTCCGTCTGGGCGTCGCGCTCCATCGCAGCCACCGGCAGCAGGACGTGCCCGTGCCCGACGCCCGCGTCTCCCGCTCCGGGGAGCGACTGACCCTCACCTTCGAGGAGGGCTGGCTCGAGGCACACCCGCTGACCCGGGTCGACCTCGAGAGCGAGTGCGAGCTCTGGGCCCAGGCGGGCTTCGAGCTACGCGTCCGCTGACTCGCAGAGCGCGCTCAGGAGCTGGACCTGCGGATGGTCCAAGGCGTGCTCCCCGGTCGGGTCGGTGTGCACGTAGCTGCCGTCCGGCTGCATCACCCAGGCCTGGATGTCGTCGCGCAGGTAGTTGACGAGGTCCTCGTGCATCAGCCGCGCGCGGAGGACGGAGTCCAGCACGGGGAAGCAGGTCTCGACCCGACGGATGAGGTTGCGGCTCATCCAGTCGGCGCTCGAGGCGAAGACGCGGTTCGCGCCGCCTGCACGGAACCAGTAGACCCGGCTGTGCTCCAAGAAGCGTCCGAGGATCGAGCGCACGGTGATGTTGTCGGAGAGTCCCGGGACGCCGGGGCGCAGGCAGCAGGCGCCGCGGACGACGAGGTCGACCCGGACCCCGGCCTGGGAGGCGCGGTACAGCGCCTCGATCACTCCGACCTCCGTCAGGGCGTTCATCTTCCCCACGATGCGCGCGTCCTCTCCTCGACGGGCGGCCTCCGCCTCCGCATCGATGTGCTCGATGATGGAGGAGTGGAGGGTGAAGGGGCTCTGCAGGAGCTTGTCCAGCGGCCGCGCCTCACCCAGTCCCGTGAGCTGGAGGAACATCTGGTGGACGTCCTCCCCGATGGCCGGGTTGGCGGTGAGCAGCGACAGGTCGGTGTAGGCGCGCACCGTGCCCACGTGGTAGTTGCCGGTCCCGAGGTGGCAGTAGCGGCGGAGTCGTCCACCCTCCCGGCGGACGATCATCAGCATCTTCGAGTGGGTCTTGTAGCCCACGATGCCGTAGACGACGCTCGCCCCCACCTCCTGCAGGCGCGTCGCCATGGCGATGTTCCGCGCCTCGTCGAAGCGTGCCCGGAGCTCGATCACGGCGGTGACCTGCTTGCCTGCGCGGGCGGCCCGGACGAGCGCCTCCACGATGGGGGAGTCCGCGCCGACCCGGTACAGGGTCTGCTTGATCGCGAGCACGTCCGGGTCCTCGGCGGCCTGCTTGAGCAGGTCCAGGACGGGCAGGAAGGACTCGTAGGGGTGGTGGAGCAGGACGTCCCCCTCACGGATGACGCGGAAGGGGTCCCGGTCGGCCGCGAAGGGCTTGGGGATGGCCGGCGTGAAGGCCGGGTAGAGGAGGTCCGGGCGATCCAGCAGGTCGAGGATCGAGGAGAGGCGGTGGATGTTGACCGGTCCGTCGACGCGATACAGGTCGTCCTCCTCCAGGTTGAAGTTCTCCAGGAGGAAGCGCGCCAGGTCGTCAGGGCAGTCGTCCGGGACCTCGAGCCGCACGGCCTCGGCGAACTGACGCTCGCGCAGCTCACCCTTCAGTGCCTGCATCAGGTCCTCGACCTCCTCCTCGTCGACCCAGAGGTCGCCGTTCCGCGTGACGCGGAACTGGTGACACTCGTGCACGGTCATCCCGGGGAAGAGGTCCTCCACGTGGGCGTGCACCATCGACGACAGCAGGGTCAGGTCGACGCCCTCGACGCCGTCCGCCGAGGGCATGGCCAGCACGCGCGGCAGCGCGCGCGGCACCTGGACCACGGCGATCCCCGCGTCCCGCTCGTAGGCGTCCTGACCGGACACGACCACGATGAAGTTGAGCGACTTGTTCTGGATCCGCGGGAAGGGGTGCGCAGGGTCCAGCCCCATCGGGGACATGACGGGCAGCACCTGCTCGCGGAAGTACCTCTCGGCCCATGCCTGCTGGTCCTCGGTCCAGTCGGAGCGGCGCACCAGGCGGATGCCCTCCTGGGCGAGCTCAGGCAGCAGCACCTCGTTGAGGGCGCGGTACTGATCGGCGACCAGCGCACGCGCGCGCACGGCGATCTCGTCCAGCGTCTCCTGGGAGGTCCGCCCGTCGAGGGTTCGCTTGGTGAGCCCGTGGAAGACCTGCTCCTTGTGGGAGGCGGCGCGGACCTCGAAGAACTCGTCGAGGTTGCTCGAGGAGATCGAGAGGAAGCGGACGCGCTCGAGGAGCGGGATCCTCGGGTCCAGGGCCTGCTGGAGGACGCGCTGGTTGAACTCGAGCAGCGACAGGTCCCGGTTGACGAAGCGCCCGCCCACGGGAGCCTCGCCCGCCGAGGACTCCTCGGCAGGACGGGGGGCCTGGGGGGGCTCGACCGGGTCCATCTGCTGCGTCTCCATCCCCGCCACTGTCCCGTCTCCCCGGGAGGGGAGGGGTCAAGAAACGGTCAACGGAGTCATCGGCCGGACGCGGGGGTCTTCCTGAGCCGGTGGTGCCGGACCGGATCCCCGACGAGCCCTGAGAGCCGCGCGACCTGGGGGGAGACCAGGGTCTGGCCGAGGGCCGCCAGGGGCTCCTCGA
>WTJQ01000570.1 GCA_011524785.1 Planctomycetota bacterium
CCCTCAGGCGAACTACACCACGCCCCATCATGACGACGACCGAAGCTCCCGGCGCCGACCTGCCCCTCCAGCAGCTCGACCGGGTCGTGATCCGCTTCGCCGGTGACTCCGGCGACGGGATGCAGATCACCGGGAACCAGTTCACGCACACCAGCGCGCTCTTCGGGAACGACCTGGCGACCCTGCCGGACTTCCCCGCCGAGATCCGCGCGCCAGCCGGGACGCGGCCCGGGGTGTCGGGCTTCCAGCTGCAGTTCAGCTCGAAGGACATCCACACCCCCGGGGACGCGCCCGACGTCCTGGTCGCCATGAACCCGGCCGCGCTGGTGGTCAACATCAAGGCGCTCAAGGCCGGCGGCACGGTCATCGTCAACACCGGCAACTTCAAGGCCGGCGACCTGAAGAAGGCGAAGCTCGAGGAGAGCCCGCTCGAGGACGGGACCCTCGAGGGCTACCGCGTCATCGAGGTCGACATCAACGCACGCGTGCTCGAGGCCCTCGCGGACTCGCCGCTCTCCACGAAGGAGAAGTCGCGCTGCAAGAACTTCTACACCCTCGGCCTCATGTACTGGCTCTACAGCCGGCCGATGGAGCCGACCATCGCGTGGCTCGAGCAGAAGTTCGCCAAGAAGCCCGACATCGTCGACGCCAACGTGCGCGCGCTGAAGGCGGGCTACAACGCCGGCGACATCCGCGAGCTCTTCCAGGGCCAGTACGAGGTCCCCAAGACCTCCGAGCTCCCGGCCGGCACGTACCGCAACGTGATGGGCAACGACGCCCTCGCGATGGGGCTCGTGGCGGGCGCGCAGCTGGCTGGCCTCCAGCCGGTGCTGGGCTCCTACCCGATCACCCCGGCCTCGACGATCCTCGAGGCCCTCGCGGGCTACAAGAACCACGGGATGATCACGGTCCAGGCCGAGGACGAGATCGCCGCCATCTGTGCAGCGATCGGCGCGTCCTTCGCCGGCTCGCTGGGCATGACCTCGACCTCGGGTCCGGGCATGGCGCTCAAGGGCGAGGCGATGGGCCTGGCGATCTCCTCCGAGCTCCCGCTCGTGATCGTCGACATCCAGCGCGCAGGCCCCTCGACGGGCATGCCCACCAAGGTGGAGCAGTCGGACCTGCTGCAGTCGATCTTCGGCCGGAACGGGGACGCCCCGATGCCGGTCATCGCCTGCTCCCGCCCCTCCGACGCCTTCGAGCTCGCCATCGAGGCCTGCCGCATCGCAGTGCAGTACATGACCCCGGTCATCCTGCTGAGCGACAACTTCATCGCCAACGGGGCCGAGCCGTGGCGCCTGCCGGACCTCTCGAAGCTCCAGCCGTTCCCGGTCGAGTTCGCGACCAGCCCCGAGGGCCACGCGACCTTCGGGCGTGACGCCAACGGCTCGCGGCCCTGGGTCAAGCCCGGGACCAAGGGCATGGAGTTCCGCATCGGCGGCCTCGAGAAGGACGGCAAGGGGAACGTCTCCTACGACCCGGACAACCACCAGGGCATGACCGATCAGCGGCACGCCAAGGTGGCCGCGGTCGCCGACTCGATCCCGACGCCGGAGCTCGATGGGCCCAGCGAGGGCGACGTCCTCGTGGTGGGCTGGGGCTCGACCGTGGGCATCATGACCCAGGCGGTCGAGACCGCCCGGGCCAAGGGCCTGAAGGTCAGCCGCACGCACCTCACCCACGTCTGGCCGCTGCCCCACGGGCTCGACGAGATGTTCTCGGGCTTCAAGTCGATCGTCGTCCCCGAGATGAACATGGGTCAGATGACCCGCGTGCTGCGCAGCGAGATGCCCCAGCACAACTTCGTGCCCTACACCAAGGTGACCGGGCAGCCGTTCCTGACCACCGAGGTCGTTGCCAAGCTCCAGGAGATCGTGGAGGGCTGAGCCATGAGCGAGACCGCAGTCAAGCTGACCAAGAAGGACTTCGCCTCCGACCAGGAGGTCCGCTGGTGCCCCGGGTGTGGTGACTACGCCATCCTCGCGGCGGTCCAGAAGTACATGGCCGACTCCGGCCACGACCCCGCCAACACCGTGTTCGTGTCGGGAATCGGCTGCTCCAGCCGCTTCCCCTACTACATGAACACCTACGGCTTCCACACCATCCACGGGCGCGCTCCGGCCGTGGCCACGGGGGTCAAGGTCGCCAACCCCGACCTCAAGGTCTGGCTGGTCACCGGCGACGGGGACGCCCTCTCCATCGGGGGCAACCACCTCGCCCACATCCTGCGCCGCAACCTCGACGTGAACATCATGATGTTCAACAACGAGATCTACGGCCTGACCAAGGGGCAGTACTCCCCGACCAGCCCGGTGGGCACGGTGAAGAAGTCGACGCCGATGGGGTCGATCGATCGCCCCTTCAACCCGCTGGCGTTCGCGCTCGGCTCCGGGGCCACCTTCGTGGCGCGCAGCATCGACACCGATGCGAAGCACCTCTCCGGGATCCTCGCCGCCGCCGACGCGCACCGCGGGACCTCCTTCATCGAGATCATGCAGAACTGCGTGATCTTCAATAAGGACTTCTACTCGAGCGTGGTCGACAAGCCCGTCCGCGCCGACCGCACCGTCAACTTCGTGCCCGGCGAGAAGATCGTCTACGGCGCGGACAGCGACAAGGGCGTCCGCTTCACCGCGCAGGGCGCCGAGCTCTGCAGCGCCGACGAGGCCGACGTCTGGGACCCGACCAACGCGACGCAGGCCTTCGCCCTCTCGCAGCTCGAGCAGCAGCCGGGTGCACCCAAGCCCATGGGCGTCTTCCGCGCGGTCGAGGA
The DNA here is from genome assembly GCA_011524785.1 of Planctomycetota bacterium. Lineage (GTDB taxonomy): Bacteria > Planctomycetota > UBA1135 > UBA1135. The sequence continues at coordinate 2,774 of WTJQ01000570.1, forward strand.
GCCGGTCTACGAGGTCGGCGTCCACGCCCAGGTGCAGGACGCCATCGCCAAGAAGGGCGAGGGCAAGGTCGACGACCTCGTCTACGCCGGCGAGCGCTGGGAGATCGGCTGAGCCGACCTCACCACGTCCGACTCCGCGCGGCCGGTCCCTCAGGGGGCCGGCCGCGCTCGTTGAGGGAGAGCCTCTTGGCCCAGTGGGCGCTCACTCCCCGCCGTAGCCGAGCTGCTCCAGGAGCTGCTGGTCGTCGGTCCCCAGGTCCAGGGTCGACTCCTCGCGGGCCTCGCTCTTGAGCGCCTGCCACCACCCGTCGAGGCCCTGCAGGAGTGCCTGCGCCTCGGGCCGGCTGGCGACGGGCACCGACGTGCGCTCCCCGGGATCGGAGTCGAGGTCGAAGACCTCGGGGCGCGGCATCCGGCCCTCCCGGATCACCTTCAGCGGGCCGCGAATGGCCGCTCGGAGGCGGCGCCCGCGGTTGGTCTCGGAGTAGACGGTGCGGCCGGTCTCGAGCCCGCTGCCACCGGGCCGGATGTCGAGGCCCACGCGCCCCGCAGGGACCTCGAGCCCGAGCTCGGCTGCGAGCGTCGGGTACAGGTCGACGAGGGCCACGGGGCTCTCGATGCGCTGCGGCGCTTCCCCAGGGATGCGCACCAGGAGAGGGACCCGGATCAGCTCCTCGTGGAGCGTCCGCGCGTGTCCGATGCTCCCGTGGTCCCCGAACTCCTCGCCGTGGTCCGCGGTGACGACCACGATGGTGTCGTCGAGGGCGTCCGTCTCCTCGAGCCGAGCGAGGACCCGGCCCAGCTGCGCGTCCGTGTGGTGGATCTCCGAGTCGTACAGGCGCCGCAGCTCCGCGTGGTCCGCCGCCGTCAGCGAGCGTCTCTGCTTCCAGAGCTCGGCGTAGAGCTGGCCGCTCCGCACCGGGCCCTCGTACGCCCCGGCACCTCCGAACGCCTCCTCCTGCTCCACGTAGGCGCAGTGGGGATCGAAGTAGTGCATCCACAGGAACCACGGCTGCGGGTCCTGCTCACGACTCTCCAGGAACGCGAGGCCGCGCGCGGTGACTCCGGAGCTCGTCACCGCGTCGTGCCCCAGCACGTTGCTCTCGTCGAAGTCGGTGAACCCCTGGGCGAAGCCCCAGCGCTCGGAGCAGAACGAGTGGCTGACCACGGCGGCGGTGTGGTAGCCAGCGGCCTGGAGGGTCTCCGCCAGGGTGATCTCGTCCTCCGGGAGCACCGAGCGATCGCCGCGGATGCCCAGCGAGGTGGGGTAGCGGGAGGTCAGGAGGGCGCCGATCGACGGCGTGGTCCAGGGCGCCTGGGAGTAGGCGCGCTCGTAGACCCAGGAGTCCTCCGCGAGACGATCGAGCTGGGGCGAGGTCACGCGCTCGTGCCCGTAGCAGGAGAGGTGGTCGCTGCGCAGCGTGTCGATGACGACGAGGAGGACGTTGGGGCGGCTGGGGTCAGGAGCCTCACGCCCGGGTCCGTCCTCACTGCACCCGCCGATCAGCAGCAGGGTTGCGAGGATCGGGATCAGGGGGCGCGAACGGATCATGCATGGAGCGTAGCGAGCGGTGCCGGGAG
>WTJQ01000223.1 GCA_011524785.1 Planctomycetota bacterium
GAGCCAGCGGCACCGGGGACAGCAACGTGTGCCTGTACGCCGATGGCAACGAGTTCTCTGGGACCGAGGCTGGCCTCGAGGTCGTCTTCGTGAACCCGGACGACCCGGTGTTCGGGCTCCACGAGTTCGAGGTGATCGGCAACCGCGTGGAGGGCGGCCTCGTGGGCGGCCTGATCGCATTCGAGCAGCTGACCGCCGCGGCCGGCAACCTCGACAAGTGGATCACCGTCCGCGACAACGTCTTCAGCGGCACGACCCAGGGCGCTGCGGTCCTCGCCGCCACCGTCCCCGGCGGCGAGATGTTCGTGGAGCTGGACCTGGGCACCTCCGGCTGGCTCGGCGGCAACAGCTTCAGCGCCACCGGCATCGGCGGCCACGGGCTCGTGGTCAGCGCCGAGGGCGACCCCTGGCCGGCAGGCTTCGACGCCATCCCGGCGCGCGGGAACCGCTGGGGCACCACGGACCTCGCCACGATCGAGGCCCTGGTCTTCCACAGCCCCGACGAGCCCGGCGTCGCGACCGTCGACTACTCGAGCCCGCTGACCCAGGACCTCCAGTTCACGGTCACCCCGGCCGACGCCGTTGCGGGGGATCAAGTCACCGTCACGGCTGCGGCCGGGACGGTCTTCAGCCTGCGCGCGGGCCTCGCCACGATCGGCATGACCGTGGACGGCCTCGACGTCACGGACGTCGATCTGGGCGCGGGTGGCGCCAGCCTGACGGGCACGATCCCCGCGGGCCTCGCGACCGGGAGCACCGTGGACGTGGTCGTCACGAACCCCGACGGCACCACCGGAACGTCCTCGCTGACGCTGGGCGGCGGCGGAGGCGGCGGCGGCAACCAGCCTCCCGTCGCGAACGACGACCTCGGCGCCGCGGACGCGGGCCAGAGCGTCAGCATCGACCTCCTCGCCAACGACCAGGCCTTCAACGGGGCCGGCCTCGACGGGGGCAGCGTCGTCGTGGTCGACGCGCCCCGCAGCGGGCAGCTCTCCGTGGATGCCGCTGGTGTGGCGACCTACGCGGCCGATGCCGCGGCCGCGACCGGGGACGTGCAGTTCACCTATACGGTCGCCGACACGCTCGGCCAGGTCTCCAACCTCGCGACGGTGACGGTCCAGGTGACCGCGGCCGGCGGCGGCGGCGGGAACCAGGCTCCCCAGGCCAACCCCGACAGTGGCAACGTGGACGCTGGCCAGAGCGCCAGCATCGACCTGCTCGCCAACGACATGGCCTTCGGGGGCGCGACCCTCGATGGAGCGACGGTCGTCCTGGTCGGCAACGCGACCCAGGGGGTCGTCAGCGTGGACGCCCAGGGCGTGCTGGTCTACGTGGCCGACGCGGGTGCCACCAACACCACGGACGTGTTCACCTACACCGTCCAGGACTCCGACGGCCTGACGTCCAACGTCACCACGGTCGCCGTGCAGGTCCAGGCCGGCAACAACGGCGGGGGCGGCAACCAGCAGCCCCTGGCGGTCGCTGACAGCGGTCAGGTGGACGCCGGCCACGACGTCGAGCTCGACCTCCTCGCGAACGACCAGGCCTTCGGAGGTGCGACGCTCGACGACGACTCGGTCGTCCTCACGGGGCAGGCGAGCCAGGGCACGGTCGCCATCGATCATGGCGTGCTGACCTTCACTGCCGATGCCGATGCCGTGGACGGCAGCGAGGTGTTCACCTACACGGTGGCGGACTCGAACGGCCTCGTCTCGAACTCCGCGACGGTGACGATCACCGTCCTCGGCGCGAACGGCGGCGGCGGCAACGGCGGCGGCAACCAGCCGCCCATCGCGAGCGACGACAACCTCTCCGTCGCGCTCGGCAACACCGCCAGTGTCGACCTCCTCGCGAACGACGTGGCTCTCGGCGGGGCGACGCTCGACGACTCCACGGTCGTCGTGCTCACCACCCCCGACCACGGCTCGGTCTCCGTCAGCGGCGGCGTCGTGACCTTCACGAGCGACGACGACGACCCGGTCGGCCTCGAGACCCTGACCTACACCGTCGACGACTCCAACGGCCTCACCAGCAACGTCGCCACCCTGTACATCCAGGTGCAGGACAACGGCGGTGGGAACGGCGGCGGCAACGGCGGTCGCGGGCCCATGGCGCACTACGACCAAGCACAGGTGTCCATCGGCGGCTCGGTCGACATCGATGTGCTCGCCAACGACGACGCGGGGGCGAACCCCCTCGACGAGGACAGCGTCACGATCATGCAGGCCCCGCAGCACGGCTCCGTGAGCGTGGACAGCGACGGCGTGGTGACCTACGACGCCGACCCGGCGTGGCTGAACGGCACCGACGTCTTCACCTACATGGTCGCCGACACCGCCGGGAACTGGTCGAACGTGGCGACGGTGCAGGTCGACCTGGCCGGCGGTGGCAACCAGGGCCCGCACGCGGTCTTCGACCTCGCCGAGGTCGACCCGGGGACCAGCGTCGAGATCCACGTGCTCGACAACGACGTGCACCCCAACGGCTACGAGCTGGACTACGACTCGATCGTGATCCACCAGCAGCCGAGCCACGGCAGCCTCACGGTCGACAGCGGGCGCGTGACCTACACGCCCAACGCGGGCGTGACGCGCACGAGCGATGCCTTCGCCTACTCCGTCACGGACGAGTACGGCATGACGTCGAACATCGCGACCTGCCAGGTCAACGTGACCGACGACAAGCGCTGATCCAGCGTCAGGAGAGACGGCGCCCCCTCCTCCGAGTCTCGGAGGAGGGGGCGCCGTCGTTCCTGGGCCGGGATCGCCAGCGACGTCAGAGCCAGACGACGCCCTCGGTCCAGGCGCTCCCCTCGGCGGTCGGGACGACGCTGAGGTCCAGCGGGAGCGATGGGTCCGAGGGCCGCATGCGGAGGCGGGTCGGCTCCGGGGCCGGAAGGGTGGCCGAGAGTGCCAGGTCCACGCAGGACTCGACGTCGAAGCCCTGGCTCGCGTAGCGCACGCCGTCCCGGTCGAGCAGGAGGCGGTAGCGCCCCTCGGGGATCGTGGGCCAGGTGGCGAGGCCCTCCTGGAAGCGGTGACTCGAGAGGGTGGCGATGCGACGCCAGGCCCGATCGTCGGCCTCGGAGAGGCCACCCCGGTGGATGCGGCGCTGCAGCTGGAAGCGGTGGCCCATCAGGCCGCGCTCGGGGTCGATCGGGGCGACGCGGAGGTCGGCGCGCGAGCCGCGCTCCAGGTGCACCTCGACCTCGTGGAGACCGGGGAGCAGCTGCCGCGAGCGCTCCGCAGCGCACAGCTGTGCGCCGACGGGGCCGACCGAGATGCGCCACTCGCCTGGCTCCAGGTCGGGGCTCTCGAAGGCGCCCTCGAAGGTGGCTCGGGTGCGCTGCAGGGGCGCGCTGGCCGCGAGGCTGGCGGGGTGGTCGACACCCGGCGGGAGGAACCAGACCTCGAGCGGGCCCGGCGGATTGCCGCCGCGATCGAGGAGGGTGCCGCGAACCACGGCGCCACGAGAGGCGAGCAGCTCCACCGACAGGGCTGCGCCCTCGGGGACGTGGACCGTCCGCTGCGCGCTCGCCCCGTCCTGCCCCTCGAGGCGTGCGATCCATGCGCCCGGCTCGACCATGGCCCAGACGCCGGGCTCGAGGTGCCGCTCCGGCCCGAGGGCGTCGCCACCCGCACGCTGGAGCACCGCGACCTGCTCGGGGCCGGGTGCCGCGGAGACCACGCGCAGGCGCGTGGTCGGCGTCGGGGACACGGGCCCTTCGCCCGCCACTGCGCGGGCCCCGGCCTCGAGGAGGACGGGCTGCTGGGCACTGTCGGTGGCGGACGCTTCGGGCTCCATGGAGCCAGGATCGGAGGCTCCACGGGTCGCGCCGAACCATGCCGCGAGGAGGAGCATGGCGACCACGACCAGGGGGGGGCGGAGGGAGCGCATGCCAAGGGAGTCGGCAGCCCGCGCGGTTCATCTCGAAGGCAGGGCCCCAGCGAACCCGAGCCGTCTCGATCTGGGACTCCCCACCCTTGGTCACGAGGCGCTCCGGATCAGGCGCCGGTGGCGCAACGGGCACGGCCACAGCGCCCCCCGGAACGGACCCAACCGCCGACCTTCAGCTGCCCAGCAGGAGGCGCTCGCCGCTCCTCACCGCCGCCTCCGGGATCACGATCGTCCCGCTCCGGCCGGCACACGCCCAGCGAGGCTCCCCCACCACGCGAACCGCACCCATCAGCGCGTCGGTCGCATAGGGCACCCGCAGGCGGACGACGCCCTCGGCGTCGGCGGTGGACCGCAGGGTGAGTCGCAGGTCCTGCGTCACGCCCTCGATCCCCAGACGCAGGTCGAGGACCAGCTCGGCGCCGGGAGCGGCGGCCAGCTCGAGGAGCGCCCCGGAGA
>WTJQ01000302.1 GCA_011524785.1 Planctomycetota bacterium
GCGCACCTCGCCCAGCCCCTCGAGGGCCCAGAGCGCGTGAGCACGGCCCTCGGGCGAGGTCTTCCGATCGCGGACGACGGCCTCGAGGTCGGCGCGGAGGAAGTCCTCCCCCACGCCCTCCTCGACGATGACGCGCTGCGCCGTCAGGCGGGTCCAGCCGTTGGAGGAGTCGAGGGCCGCCACGAGCTCGGTCCAGCTCCACTCGCTCATGTCGACCCAGCCGCGGTCGGTCGCCTCCTCGCTGCGGATGCGCCAGATGCGCCCGAGGTCGTGGGGCTCGACGAGACCGCGCTCCTCGGCCTGGGTGCGCAGGAAGGTGGTCAGGAACAGGCGGTGCTGGATGAGGCCGCGGGCGAAGTCCGCCACGTAGAGCGCGCCGTCGGGCCCGTTCGCCAGCGCGACCGGCCGGAAGCGCTCGTCGGTCGAGGTGAGCAGCTCGAGCCCGGGGTTGGGGCGCACGGCCTCGAGCTCCACGGCGTCCTTCGGCTGCAGCGTGAAGCGTGAGAGCAGGTTGCCGGTGGGCTCACACACGACGGCGGAGCCCTTCAGCTCCTCGCCCAGCGCATCGCCCAGGACGATCGCCGGGGAGCACGCGCCCGTGTTGACGCGCAGCGTGTAGTCGTCGCGCAGCGTGTTCGGCTGGTAGCCGCGGTTCACGCCGGGGTTGATGCGCGAGGGCCAGACGCTCTTGTCGCGGACGTAGCCGCGGTTCGCGCCGGAGGCCGTCCCGTGGTTGGGGTTGCGGACCGTGTAGTGGCTGGGGAACGGATCCCCGCGCAGCGGGTCGGGGTTGGTGTTGTAGAAGGCTCGGCCCCAGGCATCGAAGGCCACGCCCCACTGGCCGCCGCCGGCGGTGACGCCGCGGACGAGCTCCTCCCCGTCCCAGCGGTAGCGGGCGTTCGACTTGGCGCAGCGGAACCAGTTGTCGAGGCCGTACACGAGCCCGTTGATGGCGTGCTCGGGGTTGCCGATGCCGTTCATGCCGGTCTCGAGCACGCGCACGTCGTCGGCGACGCCGTCGTCGTCGGTGTCCTGCGCGAACATCAGGACCGGAGGCGTGATCACGAGCAGTCCGCCGCGGGTCGGCTGGATCGCCCGGGGCAGGACCAGGTCGGTCAGGAAGTCATGGCGCACGTCCATGACGCCATCCCCGTCGGTGTCCTCGAGCATGGCCACGCAGCCGATCGGCTCGGCCTCGCCTGTGGCCTCGGCATCGCGCATGTAGCCGCGCATCTCGCACACCCACAGGCGCCCACGCTCGTCGAACACGATCTGGACCGGGTCGACGACGAGCGGCTCCTCGGCCACCAGCTCCGCGACGAGGCCGGACTCCAGGCGGAAGGTCTCCCGCTGGGCCGCGGGGCTCAGGAGCGGCGCTTCCGGGATCACGAGGTCCTCGGGCAGCGGGGCCTGCACCTCCCCCTTGCGGTCGCCGTTCTGGGCCGTGGCCGCTCCGGCCAGGAGGACGAGGCTGATGAGGGGGTGGGCGCTGCGCATGGGACCGCCTTCATCATGGGTCATCCTGGGGGTGGCGCAAGCGAGGCGCGCGCATCGGGCACACCCTGCGCACACGCAGCCCCATGACCGCGGGTTCCCGGAGCCGTGCGACTCATCGCCGCGCCCCGGAACGGGACCTCAGGCGAGGCCTTCCTCAGCCGCCAGCTCGTCGATGCGCCGCGCCAGCACGAAGTCCGGGAGTGCGAGGCCCTCGACCACGTGCGTCCAGCACCGGACCTCGAGGTGTCGATAGCCGTGCAGGCGGAGGTCGGGGTGGTGATCGAGCTCCTCGGCCAGCATCCCGATGCGATTCAGCCACCGGAGGGCAGCGCGGAAGTCCGGGAGGGTGAAGGAGCGCTGCAGCGCCCCGTCCACGACCTCCCAGGCCGGCAGCTGCGCGCAGTAGCCCGCGACGAGGCTCTCCTCGAGCGGAGGGTCGCCCGCCCGGCACGGCGCGCAGCGCTCGGGGATGCGCGGGGCGCTCACGCTCCCGTGCCCTCCAGCCCCAGCTCGGCCGCGTGGGGTCGCAGGGCCTCGATCACGAAGGTGATGTGCTCGTCGAGCTCCACGCCGAGCAGCTCGGCCCCGCGCCGCACCTCGGGACGCTCCACCTTGGCGGCGAAGCGCTTGTCCTTCAGGCGCTTCTTCACGCTCTTGGCCGTCAGGTCCGCGATCCCGTTGGGGCGCAGCAGGCAGCAGGCCCCGATGAAGCCCGTCAGCTCGTCGCACGCGAGCAGGGCCTTGTCGAGGGTCGTCTCGTACTCCACGCCCCAGCCCGTGTAGTGCGCGCTGACGGCATGGGCGACCTCCTCCTCGCCCCGCTCCCGGAGCCAGGCGACGATGCGGTGGGGATGCTCCTCCGGCCAGGTCTCGTAGTCGGCGTCGTGGAGCAGGCCCGCGATGCCGAAGCGCTCCCGGTCCGCCTCGCCCTCGCCGTAGCGGTCGGCCGCGGCCCGCATGACGAGCTCGACGCTCCGGGCGTGGCGGCGCAGGGCCTCACCCGGCGTCCACTCGCACAGCAGCGCCCACGCCTCCTCGCGCGTCAGCATCAGGCGCCGCCGACGGGCGTGAGCCAGCCACGGTCGTCCACGCCCGTTGCCGCCCGCTGGAAGGCGGCCTGGAGGTCCCGCGTGATGGGTCCGGGCTCGCCGGTACCCACGGGGATCCGGTCGATGGAGCGCACCGGAGTGATCTCTGCGGCGGTGCCGACCAGGAAGATCTCGCCGGCGTAGATGAGCATCTCCCGGGCGATCCGCTGCTCGACGAGCTCGAGCCCCTTCTCGCGCGCGAGCTGGATCACGAGGTTCCGCGTGATCCCGGGCAGGATCGAGTCGCCCAGGGGCGGGGTGATCAGGCGACCATCGAGCTCGAGGAAGATGTTCGCGCCGCTCCCCTCGCTGACGTACCCGTTCACGTCGAGCACGATGCCGTCGTGGAAGCCGTTCTGCTTCGCCTCGACGAGGACCAGCTGGCTGTTGAGGTAGTTGCCGGCGGCCTTGGCCATGGCCGGGTGCGTGCCAGGCGCCATGCGCCGCCAGGAGCTCACGCAGACGTCGATGCCCTCGTCCCGGGCGCCCTCGTGGTGCGCGCCGGCCCACTCCCAGGTGGCGATCGACACGCGCACGTCCGAGGTCAGCGGCGAGACCCCGAGCGGGCCCTCCCCCCGGAAGGCGAGCGGACGGATGTAGCAGGCCGGGTGACCGTTCCGGCGCACCGTCTCGAGCACGGCCGCGCGCAGAGTGTCGCGATCGAACGGCAGCGGGATGTGGACCACGCGGCAGGAGCGCTCCAGGCGCTCGAGGTGGGCCTCGAGGGCGAGCACGGCGGGACCGTCGGCCGTGGCGTAGGCGCGGATCCCCTCGAAGACCGCGCTGCCGTAGTGGAGGGCGTGGCTGAGCACGTGGACGCGCGCCTCGTCCCAGGGGACCAGCGAGCCGTCCATCCAGATCCAGTCGGCCTTCTTCATGGGGCAGAGCTTAGCCCCACGGCCTGGGCCGGGTCCGGCTAGAATCCCCTCCGAAGGGGCTCCCATGCCGCATTTCGCCGCACGGAACGGGTCCTGATCACGCGATGCAGACCAACATCATGGACGCTCCCCACGGGATGAACCTCGTGGTCCACTGCAAGGACGGCTCGATCGTCATCGGCCGCTTCGACGAGTCCAACGGCTTCGAGGTGATCATGCACGACGTCGACCTGTTCGACCCCGCCTCGGGCAACGACGCGGAGCACTGGGTCCGCGAGACCGCGACCTACGGCGTCGACGTCAAGCACCGCGACTGGCGCTTCCCCTCGAGCGACGTCCAGGGCTGGGTCGCCCTCGGCAAGATCGAGAAGCTCGCCTGAGCCGTCGCGTCAGCGGTCGACGAACAGGCCCACGCCGCTGACCCCCGTCCGCTCCCCGCTCGTCTCCTCGCGGCGGTGCTGGAGCGTGGTGTCGTCCGCGATCCCCTCGATCGGTCCCGCCGGATAGACGTCCGCCGTCCCGCCCGTATCGAGGAAGACGGCCAGGCTCGCGGCACCGCGGCCCAGGTCCGAGGGATGGCCCGCGCGCCCGAAGGCCACCCCGCCGCCGCGCTCGTACGTATCGACGCCTGCCGCGTCCTCGAAGCCGGCCAGTGAGGTGATGGTGCTGCCGCCGAGGCAGATGCCCCCGCCCACGTAGTGATCGTCCCCCGCGCGATCCGCGAGGAAGGAGAGGGTGAGGTCCCAGTTCCCGGCGAGTCCGGCCGTGTGGGGAGCCTCCCAGCGATCGTCCCCGGCATCGTCGAGCACGACCCCGATGCCGAAGTGCGCTCCCGTCGCCGCCCCGTAGCGGTTGGCGCGCACGACGTCGTCGCCCTCCAGG
>WTJQ01000388.1:0-2554 GCA_011524785.1 Planctomycetota bacterium
CCTCCTCCCTGGTGGTGGTGGAGTCGCGACCGGGGCTCGCCCGCGAGCTCCTGGGGCGCCGGCTCCAGGGAATGCCCGCGCCCCGTGCACTCCGTCAGTTCGAGGGCGAGACGCCGCTCGTTCTGGTCGACGGTCCCGACCACAACACGGGTCGAGTCGCGCACAGGGAGACCTCGCGGCTGCTCGCGGAGGAGGCTGACCTCCTCGTCGTCGTCGTGCATGCCCAGGGGATCATCGAGCTCGCCCAGCTGCAGTTCCTGGCTCCCTTCCTGGGACGTCGACGGGTGCTGGGAGTCCTGGGGCATGCGGACGAGGTCAGCGCGGAGGAGAGGACCGAGCTCCTGTCTCAGCTTGAAGAGGTGCTCGGTGAGTCGCTCGGTCAGGCTCCGCTGGACGTGATCGCGCTGGACCTGCGGGAAGCCTCGATTGCGGAGGACCCGCAGGCCTGGGACAATGTGAGGGGGCATCTGCTGCAGCACGTTCAGGGGGAAGCGCTCGAGCGCCTGCTGGAGGGCAATGCCGAGGGGGCTCTGCGACGGCTTCAAGAGGGTGCTCAGAGCCTTCAGGAGGGACTCCGTAGTCACGGTCATGAGAGGGTGGCTGCGCTCGAGGCTGGACTCGACACGTGGAAGGAGGCCCTTGTCACGCGCCACCTGGAATCTGTCCAGCGGGATCCAGAGGCCTGGCACGAGGCGACGCGGCGATCGATCTCTCAGGGGATGGGTGGACTGGCGAGGCTGCTGCTCGGCGCTTCGTGGACCCAGCTGGGGGCCTATTTGGGTGGAGCCTTCCTGCTGCGGCGTTCACCCCTTGCTGGAGCCGGGGTCCTGGCAGCCGGGACGGCCCTCAGTGCGACTCGTGGGACCTCCTCCGTCGACGAGCTGGCTGAGGAGGAGCTGGCGTCCATCGCGAGGCTCATCCAGGAGTTGCTCTCAGGTAGCCAAGCACCCGCGACTTCGAACGAGCTGGAGCTCGAGACTTGGAGGGAGCGCTCCCGGCGCGCTGGCCGGGCAGGGATCGAGAGCTGGTGGGCAGCGGAGCTCGGAGGAGGATCCTGGCGTGGATTGCAGCGTGGACTTCTGGAGGTGCCGCTCGCCCTGCTGGCTCTGCGGGCGATCGTGATGGCCGCATTGGGGCTGGTGGGGCAGGGGGGCTTCGGCGTCGATGGCCTGATCGACAGCCTCCTGCTGGGGATCGCCTGGATGGGGCTGTGGCGTCTTCTGATGGGCATGGTCGCGACCAGGGTCGCGAGGGGCGCGCTGGAGGGTCTGGCTCGCCGGCTTCGTCAGTCGGTGGACCTCGTTGCGGAGGAGGTGCTGGAGCGCGAACGCCAGGAGTTGGCCGCCGTGGTCCAGATCGCCAGCAGTCTCGGGCACTCTGCCGCTGGCGGGCGGCTCTAAGGAACGCGGAAAACGTCCCGGCCGTCGTCCTAGTGCGCTGTGGCCGAAGGCCACGGGTCTGCAGCAAGATCCTGGCGGATCCGGGCCGATAGGATCGGTTGATGTGGTCCAAGCTCCGCAGCCTGGCGCGCCGTCTTCGCGGTGAGCGCCGTGAGAGCCTCGAGGAGTGGGCTGCACGCCACGGGGAGGTGGTGCGCCAGGAGGTCGAGCGCATCCTCCCGCACCTGCCTGAGGAGGGCCTCCTCGTGGACGTCGGGGCCAACATCGGGCTGTTCACGGAGGCCGTGCTGGCCCAGCGCCCAGGGCTGCGCGCTCTCTGCTTCGAGCCCGTGGAGCGCTACCACACGCTCTGCGCGGAGCGCTTCCAGGACGATCCCCGGGTCGAGGTCCACCGGCTGGCCCTGTCGGACGCGGTCGAGGAGCGCACCATCTTCAAGGTGGCCCACAACTATGGGGGCAACTCGGTGGTCACGGAGCTCATCCACGACGACCGGGACAACGCCCGCATCTTCCCCGAGACCGAGGTCGAGGAGGAGACGATCCAGTGCACGACCTGGGACGCCTTCGCGCGAGAGCGCGGGGTCGAGGAGGTCGCGTTCGTGAAGACGGACACCGAGGGCTTCGACTACGCGGTGCTCAAGGGACTCGTGCCCTTCTTGGAGCGCACGGGGCAGCGCCCGCCCATCCTGAGCGAGCTCCTCAACCACGAGTTCCACACGCGCTGGGCCGAGCAGGATGCCGTTGTGAGGCGGCTCTTCGAGATCGGGTACGCGGAGCAGGATCTCTCGAGCATGGAGTGGATCGCCGACATCCTCTTCCTGCCTGCCGAGAGCGGCAACGCATGAGCAGCCAGCGGCTTCGCGCAGCGCTCGGTAGCCGGTTCCTCCGGGACTCGACGGTCCTGCAGGTCGGCAGCCTCGCCGTGTCGGGCTTTGGATTCCTGGGCACGATCGCCCTGACCCACGTTCTCGGCGCCTCCCGGCAGGGCGAGTTCTACCTCGCCGTCGCTGCCTACTCCCTGCTCTGGTTCTGTCTGAACCTCGGCCTGTACCCCGTGACCATCTCGCAGGTGGCGCGCGGACTCGCCGAGCAGCAGCCTCGCGAGGCGGGCCGCTGGTTGGGATACCTGGCCAAGGTGGGGATCCCCCTGGCGC
>WTJQ01000388.1:2564-4331 GCA_011524785.1 Planctomycetota bacterium
TCCAGGATCCGTCCTCGGACGCAAGGCTCCTTGGGCGCTGCGTGGGCGTCTTGAGTCTCGCGCCCCTCCTGGAGCTCCCGAGGGTCGTTGCCCTGGCGGGCCTGGAGGGGGCTCGTCGCATGGTCTCGGTCGCCAAGGTGGAGAACGGACAGGAGCTCCTGCGAGTCGTTCTCGTGACCTCCGGCGCGCTCCTGACGGGCGATGCCTGGGGGCCGTGCATCGGGACCGTCCTCGCGAGCCTGCTCGGGTCCGTCCTCGCCATGGACGTCTGGCGGCGCGAGCGCCGTGCAGGAACGCTGCCCCTCCCCAGCATCCGTGAGCTGCTTCAGCTCGGCTGGGAGGCACCGTGGACCCTCGGTCTGCGGCTCGGGATCAAGGTCGGGATCATTCGGAACATCGACGCGCTCGGGGTCCAGATCCTCCCCGCGCTGATCCTGGGCCGCTTCGCCAGCCCTCGCTGGGTCGCGTACCTGCGCATCGCGCTGCGCCTCGTCGACGTGGGGCGGCTCTTCATGAAGGGGATCAGCCGCACGGCCCTCCCCGTCCTCAGTCAGCTGGCGAGCGTGCGAGACCTCCGCGGTCTGCGCCGGGTCTACTGGCGCGCGACGCTGGGGTCTGGCCTCCTGATCGCCACGGGCCTCGGTGCCACGGCCCTGCTCCTGCGTCCCATCCTTGGGTCGTTCCTCCCTCAGGAGTACCTCGAACCCGTCTGGCTGTCGTTCCTCATCCTGCTGCCTGGGACGGCAGTCGTGGGATTCTCGGTGGCCAACGACACCTTCTACCTCGTGACCGGTCAGCTCAAGCAGGCGATCCTCATCAGCGTCCTCGGTTTGGTCCTGAACACCGGTGTGCTGGTGGCCTGCTGCTGGAGATGGCCCGACTACGGCGCTGCTGCCGGGCTGTCATTCACCTTCCTCTGGAGCCTGGTCCACGTGAGCTACGCGGCCTTCTGGTTCCGCACCAACCGAGCGGCGATCGATGGAGGGAGCGTTGCGGCGACCTGAGGCAGTCCTCTTCGACCTCGACGGGACCCTGTACGACGAGCGGCGCCTGCGGCGCGCGATGGTGCCGCGACTGCTGATGGGGGCTGCGCTTGGAGGCGGGCCGAGGCTGCTCCGCTGCATCCAGGCCTATCGCCGCACGCGGGAGGGGCTGCGTGGAGAGACGTTCCCGACCGGAGCCGCCCTGGAGGCTCTGCACCTCGAGCGCGCCGCGGGCCTGGCTGGTGCGAGTCCTGCAGAGGTGCGAGCCTGCGTCGACGAGTGGCTCGAGCAGCGCCCCCTGAGGCACCTGGGACGCGCGGCCCGACCTGGCCTGCTGCGGACCGTTCGTGGGCTCCGTGAGCGTGGCATTCGCGTGGGGGTCTTCAGTGATCACCCCACGGCGGCGAAGCTCCAGGCCCTGGGCCTCGACGGGATCGTGGAGGCTCAGTGCGCAGCCGTCTCGGAGGGCGTGGCTGCCCTCAAGCCGGACCCCGCCGGCTTCCTCCTCCTGGCACGGGAGCTCGAGGTGGCTCCCCAGGCATGCCTGGTCGTCGGGGATCGGGACGACTGTGATGGCGCCGCAGCGCGCGCAGGGGGCATGGAGTTCCGGCTGGTGGGGCACCGATCGGCTGGTGCTGAGGTCGTGCGCTTGGGCGGCCTCCCGGAGCTCCTCGTGGAGATCGACGCGGCCGACGGCTGAGGCGGTCCCAGTTGGCAAGATGGGGTCGTGACCCTGGACCCTGCGACCCTGCTTGCCTGCCACTGCTGTGGACTGATCCAGGAG
>WTJQ01000303.1 GCA_011524785.1 Planctomycetota bacterium
TAGTCCGGGAGCACGGACAACCCCAGGGGGTGCCCTCGGGCGGCCCATCGACCGGACCCTGATCCACCGAAGTGGCGATCGGGCTGCTGCCAGACACGGGGCTGCGGTGATCTCGCTCGCGCTCGGCAGGGGGCACCCCGCTCGCGCTCGGCCGCTGGCACCTCGCTGGGGCTCGTTCCCCGGGGGCCCTCAGGCGGAGCTCTGCCCATTTGGCAGCAGCCCATCGGACCACTGCACCCTGCTGCCGAACTGGCAGGGGTCCCCGCACCGAAGGCGGCCCGGAGGGGCCGGAAGGCCGTTCGGCACCGTTCTTGCAACCGGGCAGCAGGAACCGAACTCCAACCGCTCGGCACGGCGCCCCCAGGGCCGCCCCGGGTGGCCCCCAGACCTCTCCTACCGCAGAACCCAAGCTCACCTCCCGATCATGGCCAAGCAGATGATCTTCCAGAGCGACGCCCGAGACGCCGTGCGCAACGGCGTCGAGAAGCTCGCCAAGGCTGTCACGACGACCCTCGGCCCCCGCGGCCGCAACGCCGTGCTCGACAAGGGCTGGGGCGCCCCCACGGTCACCAAGGACGGCGTCAGCGTCGCCGAGGAGATCAAGCTCCAGAACCCCTACGAGCAGATGGGCGCCTCGCTCGTCAAGGAGGTCGCGAGCAAGACCAGCGACGTGGCCGGCGACGGCACGACGACCGCGACCCTCCTCACGGCCTCGATCTTCGATGGCGGCCTGAAGGCCCTGACCGCCGGCGCCGCTCCAGCCCGCCTCGGCGCCGCCCTGCAGGACGGCTGCCGCGCCGTGATCGACAAGCTGGAGGCCATGTCCCAGCCGGTCGACGGCGAGTCCGGGATCCGCGACATCGCCACGATCAGCGCCAACAACGACCCCGCCGTCGGCAAGCTGATCGCCGATGCGATGAAGAAGGTGGGGCGCGACGGCGTCATCACGGTCGAGGACGGCAAGTCCACGGAGACCACCGTCGACATCGTCGAGGGCATGCAGTTCGACCGGGGCTTCCTCTCCCCCCACTTCGCCACCGACACGGACACCATGGAGTGCGCCCTCGAGCGCGCCATGATCCTCGTGCACGAGGGCAAGATCTCGGCCATCCAGCCGCTCCTGCCGCTGCTCGAGAAGGTCAAGGCCAACGGCGGCCAGCTGCTGATCATCGCGGAGGACATCGAGTCCGAGCCCCTGGCGACGCTGGTCGTCAACAAGCTGCGCGGCGTCGTCCAGACGGTGGCCGTCAAGGCTCCGGGGTACGGTGACCGCCGCAAGCAGATGCTCCTCGACATCGCGGCCCTGACCGGCGCCACCGCCGTCATGAAGGACGTCGGCATCGAGCTCGAGCAGGTCGGCCTGGAGCACCTGGGCAGCGCCAAGAAGGTCTCCATCGACGGCGACAGCACCACCATCGTCGGCGGCAAGGGCCGCCGCGAGGACGTGGAGTCCCGCGTGCAGCAGATCCGCCGCGAGGTCGAGACGACCACCAGCGACTACGACCGCGAGAAGCTCCAGGAGCGCCTCGCCAAGCTCACCGGGGGCATCGCCCAGGTGAACGTGGGCGGCGCCACCGACACGGAGGTCAAGGAGCGCAAGGCCCTCATCGAGGACGCCCTGCACGCGACCCGCGCCGCCGTCGCCGAGGGCATCCTGCCCGGCGGCGGGACCGCGCTGCTGCGCGCCCGCGAGGTCGTCACCGGCCTGCGCCTGCAGGACGACGTGGACTACAACATGGGCCTGGACGTGCTCCACGGCGCGCTCTCCAAGCCGGTCGAGACCATCGCCCGCAACGCGGGTCACGAGGGTCCGATCGTGGCCCACCGCGTCCTGCGCGAGAAGAAGAGCGCCTGGGGCTTCGACGCCCTGAAGGGCGAGTACGTGAACATGATCGACGCGGGCATCATCGATCCCGCCAAGGTCACCAAGAGCGCGCTCCAGAACGCGGTCAGCGTCGCCAGCCTGCTGCTGACGACCGACTGCCTGATCGCGAACAAGCCCGACCCGACTCCGGCCGGCCCGCCCGAGGGCATGGACGGGATGGATGGCATGGACGGCATGGGAGGCATGGGCGACTTCGGCATGTGAGCCGAGACGCACCTCCCGTCACCACACGAACACCCCGAGACACCCCAACCCCACCAGAACCATGGCCAAGCAGATTCTCTTCGACGACGCCGCGCGACAGAAGATGCGCACCGGGATCGAGAAGCTCGCCAAGACCGTCCGCGTCACCCTCGGCCCTGCCGGGCGCAACGTCATCCTCCAGAAGTCCTTCGGTGGCCCCCACGTCACCAAGGACGGGGTCAGCGTCGCCAAGGAGGTCGAGCTCGAGGACCCCTTCGAGAACATGGGCGCCAAGCTCGTTCTCGAGGTCGCCAGCAAGACCAACGACGTCGCCGGCGACGGGACCACCACCGCGACGGTGCTGGCCTCCGCGGTCTTCACCGAGGGCCTGAAGTACGTCACCACCGGCGTCTCGACCATCGCCCTGCGGAACGGCATCGACAAGGCCACCCAGGCGGCGAGCGAGGCCGTCCTCGGCCAGGCCCGCAAGGTCAAGACCCGCGACGACAAGCTGGCGGTCGCGGCCATCAGCGCCAACAACGACCCCGACGTGGGCAGCTTCATCGCCGACGCCTTCGAGGCCGTGGGCGACGACGGCGTCATCACGGTCGAGGAGAACAAGGCGATCGAGACCGAGCTCGAGGTCGTCGAGGGCATGGAGTTCGACAAGGGCTACCTGTCCCCCTACTTCGCGACCAACATGAGCAAGCTGGTCTGCGAGTTCGAGGACGCCAACGTGCTGATCTGCAACAGCAAGATCAGCAACGTCCGCGAGTTCATCCCCGCGCTCGAGGCCGCGGCTCAGACCGGCCGCCCGCTGCTCGTGATCGCCGAGGACGTCGAGGGCGAGGCCCTCACGGCCCTGGTCCTCAACAAGCTCCGCGGCGTGCTCAACGTCTGCGCGGTCAAGGCCCCGGGCTTCGGCGAGCGCCGCAAGGCCATGCTCGAGGACATCGCCGTCCTCACCGGCGGGACCGCGATCACCGACGACCTCGGCATCTCGCTCGAGAGCATCACCACCGAGCACCTCGGTCGCGCGGGCCGCATCGTGGTCTCCAAGGAGAACACCACGATCGTGAAGGGCTCCGGGACCAAGAAGGCGATCAACGACCGCTGCAACCAGATCAAGGGTCAGATCGAGCGCACGTCCAGTGAGTACGACCGCGAGAAGCTCGAGGAGCGCCTCGCCAAGCTGTCCGGCGGCGTCGCCATCATCAAGGTTGGCGGCAAGACCGAGGCCGAGATGAAGCAGACCAAGGACCGCGTCGAGGACGCCCTCAACGCGACCCGCGCCGCCATCCAGGAGGGCATCGTCCCCGGCGGAGGCGTGGCGCTGCTGCGCGCGGCCGAGGCGGTCTCTGCCCTCAAGCTGCGTGGCGACGAGAAGTTCGGCGCCCAGATCGTGGCTCGGGCGCTCGAGGCGCCCCTGCGCCAGATCGCGGAGAACGCCGGCATGGACGGCTCGGTGGTCGCTGAGACCGTCCGCGAGAAGGGCAAGACCGTCGGCTACAACGCCCTGACCGGCGAGTACGGCGACATGTTCAAGGCCGGCGTGATCGACCCGGCCAAGGTCGTCCGGACCGCCCTGGCGAACGCCGGCTCGGTCTCGGGCCTGCTCCTGACCACCGACTCGATGGTCACCGACCTCAAGGACGACGACGAGGCCATCGACGGCTCCGTCGCCTGAGTCCGATCCCAGGAGCGGCCGGGAGCGGGGGTGTCGAGCCCGCGCTCCCGGCTGCTTTCCTTGGCCCCCACGGAGCGGGGCCTGCCCCGCCCCTGCCCGCCGCCATCAGCCCCGAACGCCGCACGAGCCCCATGAGCGACAAGCGCGACTACTACGAGGTCCTCGGGGTCTCCAAGGACGCCGACGCCACGGCGATCAAGAAGGCCTACCGCAAGCTGGCCCTCAAGTACCACCCGGACCAGAACCCGGACGACGCGGACGCGGAGCAGAAGTTCAAGGAGGCCGCCGAGGCCTACGACGTCCTCTCCGACGAGACCAAGAAGGCCCAGTACGACCGCTTCGGACACGCGGCGTTCGACGCGGGGGGCGGGTACGGCGGCCCGCAGTTCAACAACATCGAGGACATCTTCAGCGCCTTCGGGGACATCTTCGGCGGCGGAGGAGGCGGCGGGATCTTCGGGGACCTCTTCGGCGGCGGCGGACGACGCCGGCGGGGCCCGGCCAAGGGCCGTGACCTCAAGATCCAGCTCGAGATGAGCCTCGAGGAGATCGATAGCGGCGTGACC
>WTJQ01000477.1 GCA_011524785.1 Planctomycetota bacterium
GACCAGCATCGTGGCGTAGGCCCCCCGCGGCAGCTCGAACCGCATCTCGACGGCCTGGTGCTCGGGGTCCTCACCGCCGTCGCGCAGCGGTCGCGCCTTGAGGTCCCCCGGAACGACCATGATCCGGCGCAGCTCGTGCTTGAGCGCGAACCCGGGGACGCCCTCGAGGAACAGCCCGTCGGGGGTCAGGTCGTACTTGGCCAGCGCGGCGCGCAGGTGGCGCAGCTGCTGGGCGTCCTGGACCTCCTCGAGCCGGTTCCCCGGAAGCGGGAAGTGCCCGTCCCAAGCGTCGGGGAAGGCGAAGGAGGCTCGCGGGAACACGAGGCGGGACTCCCGCGTCCGGACCGCGAAGCGCGCCCGCGCGTCGAGGTTCTCCTCGAACCAGGACTCCACGGCGAGGTTCCAGAGGTGCGACTGGAACGCGTAGAGGTGGATCAGCCGCTCCCGGGTCGCGATGCGGTGGAACGCCCCGGCGAAGTCGTCCGGCCGCCGACGCAGATGCTCGAACACCGAGTGGTGCTTGCCGAAGCGTCCGGCGTGATCGCGGCACGCGCCCCAGTCCCCCCAGCAGCGCCAGATGCCCTCCTTCGCCTGCCGCGCGGCCGGCGGATCGAAGGGCGAGGCCGAGGCGAGCAGGCGGCGCAGGCCGCCCTCGAGATCGCCCCGCAGCAGGTCCAGCATGATCCAGCCCTGGCGGTGGCGGAGGTTGCCGAAGCGCTGCTCGTCGAAGTAGTTGGGATAGCCGAACTCTCGGATCGCGGGCAGGCTCGCACGCAGGCGCGTGATCTGGCGGGAGGTCAGCTCGCGCACGACGAGCTCGAAGCGGTTCCCGCGAGAGGCCTCCGGGGAGAGCGCCTCCGCCGCGTAGCCGAGCGTCTCGATCTTCAGGTCGGCGCTGCGGACGTTGATCTCCTTGCCGCGCGGCACGCTCATGTGCTGGATGGTGATCCCCTGGCGGTCCTTGAGGCCCGCCATGCTGACGTCGGCCGGAGTGACGCCCGCCAGGGCGGCCAGCTCCGCTGCCGCGTCGAACGAGGTCTGCTTGCGCTTGTGGACGAGGTACACGCGATGCTCTCCAGCGGGGCCGACGACGCCGTCGTGGAGGAGCTCGTGAACGCGGAAGTCCTGGGGCCTGGTCTTGAGTCTCATGATCGCCACCTGCGGTGCGGGCGCACCTTGGACAGCTGCCGCAGCAGCCGGGTGAAGTCGGCGGGGAGAGGTGCCTCCACCCGCGTGGGTTCGGTCGCGCCGTCGCCGGCCGGGGGCCAGGCGATGGCGCTGGCGTGCAGGGTCAGGCGCGCCATCAGGGGCCGCTCCTCGGCGCCGCGCTTGGCCTTGTAGCCGCGCTTGATCTCCGAGAGCTTCAGCGCGTCCCGGCGGCCGTAGGTCGGATCGATCACGAGCGGGAAGCCGGCCCAGGAGAGGTGCACCCGGATCTGGTGGGTGCGCCCCGTGAGCGGACTGCAGCGCAGCAGCGTGTAGCCCTCGAAGCGCTGCTCGACGCGAACGCGCGTGCGTGACGGCTTGCCGTCGGGGAGCCCCACGAGCATGCGCCCGGTCCGGCGCGCGTCCGCGCCGATGGTGGCGTCGATCACCTCCTCCTCGCCGTCCTCGAGGGGGTGCTCCCCCTCGACGAGGGCCAGGTAGTCCTTGGCGACCTGTCCTTCCTCGAACGCGGTGCGGAGGCGGCGCTCGGTCTCGAGGTCCTTCGCGACCAGGACGGCCCCAGAGGTGTCCTTGTCGATGCGGTGCACGAGGCGCGGCCGGAACTCGAGCTCGGCGCCGCGAGCCGCCGTCGCGTCCGCACGCTCGAGCGCGGCCTGGAGCAGGGCCCCGCTGAGACAGGCCGCGTCACGCCGCCAGCGCTCGGGCTCGACCGCGAGCCCGGCGGGCTTGTCGACCACCAGCACGTGCTCGTCCTCGTGGAGGATCGGAACGGGGCTGGGCGGCGCGACCGGCGCGACCGGGAGCTCCTCGTCGTCGATGTCGATCGACACGACCTCGTTCCACCGCAGCCGGTGGGCCGGCTTCAGCATCGGGGAGCCGTCGATCAGGACGCGTCCACCGCGCACCTGGGCACGCAGGAAGCCCTTGTTGACGTGCGGGAAGGCCAGGCACAGGAACTCGTCCAGCTCCAGCCCGACCCGCTCCTCGGGAACGGTGAGGTGCTCCACGGATGTCCTCAGGCGCTGGTCGCGGAGGGCCGGGTCGCCACGCGCTCCTGGGCCTCCGGCCGGAGGACCCCCACGCAGGGGAGGTTCCGGTAGCGGCCGGCGAAGTCCAGGCCGTAGCCAACCACGAAGAGGTCGTCGACCTCGAAGGCCCGGAAGTCCGCCTCGAACTCGAGCGCCCGGCGTGAGGGCTTGTCGAGGAACACGCAGGTGCGGACCTCAGCAGCGCCCATGGCGAGCATCTCCTTCTTCAGGCGGTGCATGGTGCGGCCCGTGTCGAGGATGTCGTCCACCAGCAGGAGGCTACGCCCCTCGATCTCGTTCCCTGCCGGGAGGAAGTCGAGCGAGAGCTCTCCAGACTCGGTGCCGTCTCGGTAGCTGGAGGCCGCGACGAACGCGAGCTCCAGGGGGATGGGCAGGCGGCGGATGAGGTCCGACGCGAACACGCAGGAGCCCTTCAGGACGGACACCACCGTCAGGTCCCTCCCACGGAACGTCTCCGTCACCTCGGCGGCCAACCGGTCGATCCCAGCGCGGATCGCGTCCTCGTCGAGCAGGACTTCAGCCAGGTCTTCGTGCATATGCAGGTCCTCCAGGGGCCCAGGAGGGCCCGCGGAGGCCCCGCCCGAGCCGGGGGGAATCCCCGATGATACCAGAGGAGCGCTCCCCCGGCCGATGCTCGCAGGCATGCCAGGGAGGGTCTAGACTCGCGCTCACGAGGGCCTCAGCCCGTCCTCCCCACGCGAGGCCCCCCCAGGGCCACCACCAGCCCCATGACCAAGCGCAGCTACAAGCGCCGCACGGACGACGAGATCGTCGCGGATCTCGAGGCGAAGATCGCCCAGCTCAAGCAGAAGCAGGAGCAGAAGGAGCGCCCGGACCAGGCCGTTCTGAAGGAGCTGCCCAGGTTCAAGAAGAAGGCCGCGGCCTTCGCCCAGACGTGCATCGACAACGGGCGAGGGGACGTGGGCAACTCGGTCCTCGCGTTCCTGACGGTGCTCGAGCGCCAGGCCAACGAGCTCCCGAGCTGAGGCGGCCAGCCTCGTCGAGTGGGCGCCCCCGCTGAGGCGGGGACAACGGTCCTCGCGCCCACCTCACAGGCCGCGCGGGCTTGACTGCCGCGAGCGCCCCTGCTGCCGGGGCCCCAAGCAGGAAGCAACTCATGAGTGATCCGCTGCCCGAGTCCCCCCTCGAGTCCTCGCCGGGGCGGCGGGTGCTGCATGAGGGGCGCGTCTTCGACCTGGTCGAGCTCACCCTCGAGAGCGAGGGCGGGGCCCGCTCGGCCACCGACGTGGTGGAGCATCCAGGGGCCGTCGCGATCGTGGTGCGGGACGGTGCCAACCGGCTCCTCGTGGTGGAGCAGGAGCGCCCGGCCGTGGGAGGAGCCACGCTCGAGGTGCCGGCGGGCCGGCTCGAGCCTGGCGAGGACCCGGCTGATGCAGCCCTGCGCGAGCTCGAGGAGGAGACCGGGCTGCGTGCGGCTCGCGTCGAGCTGCTCCGCACGATCTGGCCTGCGCCCGGCTTCTGCTCGGAGGAGGTCCACCTCTTCGAGGCCCACGACGCGATCCCTGCCGGTGAGGATCGCCTCGCACCCGACGAGGACGAGGACCTGCTGGTTCGGTGGCTCGACCCTCACGAGGTCCTCGAGCAGCGGCCGGCCGACGCGAAGACCCTGCTCGCGGCGCTTCACGTTCTCGGAGCGCCGATCCAGCAGCAGCCAACGAGGTGATCCAACCCGCCCTGCTGCCCTCGTGGGAGGAGCAGGTCGTCGTACGCGAGGAGAGCCGTCCGCGTCGCGAGCAGGACTCCTCCTCGCCAGGGGAGCCGCCGAACGGTTCGACCCCGCGTTCGCGTCATCCGCTCTCGCCATCGAGGGCGACCGGAATCGCTCCTGAGCGTCATCGCCCCGACGCGGTCCCCCGACACGCTCGCCCCGTAGAGGACGCCTGCCGAGCGCACCACGACCTCCCACCAAGGCGGAGCGCGCCGCCGGATCGCGAGGCCCTCCCCGGTGACGATCCATCGGGTCCCCGGGTCGCCCGAGAAGGGGCCTGAGGGGCGCGCCGGCAGGCGGGTTGCGGGTCGGCTGAGCGGACGAACGGGCTGGTCCCCTGCGGCGTTGCTCATGGATTGGTCCGGGG
>WTJQ01000025.1 GCA_011524785.1 Planctomycetota bacterium
CGCTCCCCGTTCTCGGAGGGCGTCCCCCCATGACCCAGTCCTCATCCGACCCGGACGCCTTCGGCGCCAACGTCGATGCCGCGGCCTCCGAGACCGCGCCGCGCAGGCGGCGTCGCTCGCGAGGCGCTCGCAGCTCCCGCTCCAACTCCGAAGACGGGGAGGCTCCCGCTTCGCAGGAGGGCTCCCAAGGCGACTCCGGCTCCGAGGCCGGCTCCGACGGCCCCCCCGCGGAGGGGGAGGGTGGAGACGGTCGGCGCAGGCGACGCCGTCGCCGTCGCCGCCGCTCCGGATCCGCTGAGGACGGAGCCGACTCCGCCGAGGGCGATGCGAGCGACGCCCCCGAGGCGGCGTCGGAGGGCGACGAAGCCGACGGGACGGGGCGCGGGAAGCGTGCGTCCGTCGAGGGCGAGGGGATGCTCTTCCTCGACCGCGGCGGCATCGCGGCGCTGCGCCCGCTCGACCGCATCGGGCACGCCACCAAGCAGGACGTCTTCGTCCCCAAGCACCTGATCCAGAAGGAGAAGCTGCGCGAGGGGATGGTGATCCGCGGCCGCTTCACCAAGGGCCAGAAGCACAAGTTCCAGCTGGCCGAGGTGTTCGAGGTCGACGGTCGCCCGGCCAAGGCCTGGAAGAACTCCTCGACGTTCAAGAACCTCACCTCGATCGACCCCGACTTCCACTACGCCGTGGGGGACGCGATCGACGACACCTCCATGCGGATCGTCGACCTGATCGCGCCGATCGGGCGCGGCCAGCGCGGGCTGCTGGTGGCGCCGCCTCGCAGCGGCAAGACCACGATCCTGCGCACCTTCGCCAAGGGGATCGAGGAGACCTACCCGGACGTGCACCTGTTCGTGCTGCTCATCGACGAGCGCCCGGAGGAGGCCACGGAGTGGACGCGCACGCTCACCACGGGTCAGGTCCACGCGTCGACCGCGGACGAGACGCCCAAGCACCACATCCAGCTCGCCGAGTCGATCTGGAAGCGCTGCTGTCGCCTGGTGGAGATGGGGGAGGAGGTCGTGCTCCTGATCGACTCCCTGACGCGCCTGGCGCGGGCCTACAACAACCAGCTGGGGAGCGGGAAGACCATGAGCGGCGGCCTCGACAGCCGCGCGATGGAGCACCCGCGCAAGCTGTTCGGCAGCGCGCGCAACACCGAGCGCGCGGGCAGCCTCACGATCCTCGGCTCGATCCTCGTCGACACGGGCTCCCGGATGGATCAGCTCGTGTTCGAGGAGTTCAAGGGCACCGGCAACATGGAGCTGGTGCTCAACCGTCGCCTCGCCGATCGGAGGGTCTTCCCCGCCATCGACGTGGAGAAGTCGGGCACCCGCAAGGAGGAGAAGCTGGTGGGCCTCAAGCGCCTCCAGCAGATCCACGTCCTCCGCCGCGTCATGGCGCGCCTCCACTTCGCCGAGGCGATGGAGATGCTCATCACGCGCCTCGACGAGGTGAAGAAGACCGACGACTTCCTGTCGCGCTTCACCGTCGATCCCGAGGCGTGAGCCCCCGAGGGGCGCCCCTCTCGAGCGCGGCCGTCCACTGCGGCCATTGCCCGTCGCGGTGCGCTGCGACCCTGCAGGGGCTCGCCCCGCCGCGCTTCCCTGCGAGCGCCGCCGCAACCGGTCCACCCCGCGGCACTAGACTCCTGGCATGGCCGACGGGCAGCAGGACGCTGGCGCGAGGGCGCCCGAGGGAGCGGCGCACGGGGAGGGCGCGCTCCCTCAGCGTGCCCCCCGGCGTCGAGCAGGTCGGCGCGCCGAGAGCGTCTACGACCTGCCGCCCATCCCGGGCTATCGCCTGGAGGGCGTGCTCGGCTCCGGTGCGACCGGGACGGTCTACAGCGCGGTCCAGGAGGCCGTGGACCGCCCCGTCGCCATCAAGTTCCTGCACCCCGAGCTGTGCACGAACCGCCGCACGGTCGCGCGGCTGCGGCGTGAGGCCCGGGTGACCGCTCGCCTCGGCCACCCCGGCATCGTCACGGCCATCGACATGGGGGAGGCCGAGGGGCGCTGGTGGTACGCCATGGAGCTGGTCGAGGGCATCTCCCTCGGAGAGCGCGTCACCGAGCGAGGGCCCCTCGAGGAGCGCGAGGCGATCCGCCTCTTCGTGCCCCTGGTCGATGCCCTGCGGCACTGCCATGAGATGGGTGTCGTCCACCGGGACGTCAAGCCAGCCAACATCCTGGTGGACGAGTCCGGCCGGGCGCGGCTGGCGGACCTCGGGCTGGCCTGGGCAGAGGCCGACCCGCGCGTCACGGGTGAGGACGGGGCCCTGGGGACGCCGCACTACATGTCGCCCGAGCACGCGCGCGACGCGGCCGCCGTGGACCAGCGCTCGGACCTGTGGTCCCTGGGGGCCACGCTCTTCCACGCGCTGGTGGGCCGGCCGCCCTTCGTCGGCCGCAGCGCCGCCGAGGTCCTGGCGGGCGTCCTGCACCAGCGCATCCCGGACCCGCGCTCCCTCGCGCCGGACCTCTCGCGCGGGATGGCGCTCGTGCTGCGCAAGTGCCTGACCCGCGATCCCGCCGGTCGCTATCCGGATGCGCTGGCGCTGCTCAAGGACCTCGAGCGGCTCCGGGAGCGCCGGGCTCCGCGCATCCGCGCGGGCGAGCTCGACCCGGTCGCCGGCTCGACCCGGACCATGGGCGGCGCCCTCCGGGCTGCGGGACTCGTGGCCTTGGGCGCCGGCGCGGTCCTCGCCTGGCGCGCCTCCGCGGGCTCCCCCGAGCCGGCTCCAGAGGTCCTGCCCTGGGCACCGCTGGAGGAGCTGGCCGCCCAGCTCGACAGCGGCTCCGTCCCGCTGCGCACGATCGACGAGCGGCTGGCGCTGATGCAGAGCGGCGGTGCGGACGCTCCTCTGCCGCCCGAGCAGCGGCCCCGAGCGGGGGCGCTCAGACTCCGCTGGGGGAGCCGGATGGCGGACGAGGTCGGCGCCGGCCTCGACCTGTTGGAGCAGGGCCTCGACGAGGCGCTCGAGCGGGGGGACCTCGTCCTCGCGCAGCGGACGCTGACCGAGGAGTGGCCGGCGGAGCTCGAGCGTCGCACGGGCTACAGCCTCGTGAGCCAGTGGCCCCCTGCGTTCACCGGAGCCGCGGCGGCACGCGCCCGGCTGGAGGCCTGCAGGCAGCGCCTCCAAGCGGGCCGGGAGCGCTGGCTGGACGAGACGATCGCGGCCCTCGATCGTCACCGAGACGCGGTCCGCTTGCCCGCCGCGCTGCGAGCGGCGGATGGCGGTGCCTATGCGGCTGGCCTCGCGAGCCTCGGCCCCCCCGACGAGACGTGGCTGGAGGCTGCAGGGGTCTCCCTCGACGGGATCCCGGCAGCGCTCGCCGCTGAGGCCCTGGGTGCATCGCGCCTCGCCGAGGCCCTGGCCTCCGACCGCGCCTATCTCCGCTCCCGCTGGCGCTCCGTGGACGCGGAGCTGGTCGCCCTCGTCCTGAGAGAGGAGCAGGTGGCCCTCCAGGCCCTCGTGTCGGGGCGGCCCCGAGCGCTGATGGGCTTCGAGGAGGCCTGGCGAGCGGCGTGTGGGGCTGGCGGCCTGCGCGCCGAGGAGGTCCCCGCGGGGGAGGCCTGGCGCTCGGCCGCCCTCTACGAGCGAACCCTCGAGCGGCTCCGGGCCGAGGAGGCCGATGAGCGGGTCCTGCGCGCGCGCTCGCTCCTCGAGGACGACCTCGCGCGCGCCGCCGAGCTGGCGGCCGATCGACGCTACGCGGACCTGGTGCTGCTCTGGGAGGCCGAGCTGGCTGCGCCCCTGCTGGCGAGCGTGCGTCCGGAGATCCAGGCGCGCCTCGACGAGGCTCGGGTCTGCGCCGAGGCGATCGGTGCCGTGACGGCCCTGCTCGACGGCGGGGGCGTGCGCACGCTCACCCTTCGCGGCGTGCCCCGGACCGGGCGCGTCGTTCCCGAGGGTGCTCAGGGGGAAGCCCTCTTCCAGCTGCGTGAGGTCGAGGGTGGTGCGGTCCACCGCTTCGCCCTGCGCCGCACCGCGCTCGCCGCCGACCTGCCGCTCCTCGATGGCCTCGAGCTCATCGCCCTCCTCGAGGAGGCCCGTCCCCAGCAGGAGCCCGCTTGGCGCGTCCCCGTCCTCCTGCTCCTCGCAGAGGGAAGGCCGCAGGCGGCGCTGCAGACGCTCGCGTCCCACCCGCCCGATCCGGACGAGTCCGCGGACCTGACGCGGCTCAGGGAGCGGGTCCAGCTGGAGGCGGAGGTGCGCTCCGCGGTCGGCCGTCGCGAGCGCGAGCGCTTCGCCATGCGCCTCGAGGCGCTCCGTGCCGAGCTCGCTGACGGCGCGTCGC
>WTJQ01000387.1 GCA_011524785.1 Planctomycetota bacterium
TCGGCGAGGGTCGCGTGAGCGGCTTGGGGCATCGGGGACGGGGGCAGGAGACTGGGGACTGCGAGCTCAGGAGAGCAGGCTGCGGGCGATGACGATCCGCTGGATGTCGGTGGCGCCCTCGTAGATCTCCGTGATGCGCGCGTCCCGGAACAGGCGCTCCACGTGGAAGTCGTCGGTGTAGCCGGCCCCGCCGTGGATCTGGAGGCACTCGTCCGCAGCGAAGTTGCACGCGGTGGAGGCCAGCAGCTTCGCCTGGCTGGAGTAGCGCCCCACGGGCTCCCCGCGGTCGCGCAGCCATGCCGCGTAGTGGGTCATGAGACGCGCGCTGTCGAGCCGGGACGACATGTCCGCGAGCTTCCACTGCACCGCCTGGAAGTTGCCGATCGCCTGGCCGAACTGCTCGCGCTCCTTGGCGTACTTCACCGAGGCCTCGAGGCAGGCGCGGCCGATGCCGATGGCCTGCGCCGCGATCCCGATCCGGCCCCCGTCGAGGGCGTCCATCGCCACGTGGAAGCCGCGGTTCACCTCGCCGAGGACCATGTCGTCGGGGACGAACACGTCCTCAAGGATGAGCTCGGTGGTGCTCGAGCCGCGCAGGCCCGTCTTCTTCTCGGACTTGCCGATGCGGAAGCCCTCGGCGTCCGCGGGGACGAGGAAGCAGGTGATGCCCTTGGCCTTGGAGACGCTGGGGTCCGTACGGGCGTAGACCAGGAACAGGCCGGCCTGGGCGCCGGTGGTGACCCACAGCTTGGTTCCGGACAGGCGCCAGCCGCCCTCGGCGCGCTCGGCCGTGGCCTTCAGCGCCGCGGCGTCCGAGCCGGAGGCCGCCTCCGAGAGGGAGTAGGCCCCGAGCACCTCGCCCGACGCCATGCGCGGCAGCCAGGCCTGCTTCTGGGCGTCGGTGCCGTTCTTGATGAGCGTCGCAGCCGCGAGGCTGTTGTGCACGGAGATCGTCACGCCGGTCGCGGCACACGCGCGGTTGATCTCCTCCAGCACGAGGCAGAGGACCACGTTCGACATCCCGGACCCGCCGTACTCCTCCGGGATCGTGAGCCCCCACATGCCGGCCTCGCCGAGCATGGTGAAGACCTCCGGGTCGATGGAGCCCTGGTCGTCGTGCTTGCGCGCACGGGGCAGGAGCTCGTTCTCGGCGAGCTCGCGCGCCATGTCGCGCACCATCGCCTGGTCCTCGGTCAGTTCGAAGTTCATGTCGCTGCTCAGCGGTCGTAGTCGTAGAAGCCCTTGCCCGACTTCCGGCCCAGGCGGCCTGCGGCCACCATGCGGCGGAGGAGCGGACACGGTCTGTACTTGTCGTCACCCAGGCCGCGGTGCAGCACCTCGAGGATGTCGAGGCACACATCGAGACCGATCAGGTCGGCCAGGGTCAGGGGCCCCATCGGGTGGGCCATGCCCAGCTTCATGACCGTGTCGATGCCCTCGCGGGTCGCGACGCCCTCCATCAGGCAGAACACGGCCTCGTTGATCATGGGCATCAGCACGCGGTTGCTGACGAAGCCCGGGTAGTCGTTGGCCTCCACCGGCTCCTTGCCCAGCGCGCGCGAGCACTCGACCACGGCCGCCGTGGTGGCGTCGCTGGTCTCCTGACCGCGGATCACCTCGACCAGGGTCATGATCGGCACGGGGTTCATGAAGTGCATGCCGATGACCTGCTCGGGGCGCCCCGTGACGGCCGCCAGCTCGGTGATCGAGATGCTCGAGGTGTTGGTGGCGAGCAGGGTCGCGGCCGGCATGTGCTGATCCAGCTCGGCCAGCACGGCGCACTTCACGTCCTTGCGCTCGACGACGGCCTCGACCACGAGGCCCTGGTCGGAGAGGTCGCCAACGGAGGTCCCCAGGGTCACGCGCCCGAGCACCTCGGCCGCGGCCTCCTCCGTGAGGCGCTCCTTCTTCACGAGGCGGCCCAGGCTCTTCTCGATGGTGGCGCGGCCGCGCGCGCCCGCCTCGGGATTGGCGTCGACCATCAGGACCTCAGCGCCCGCGGCGGCGAAGACCTGTGCGATGCCATTGCCCATGGTGCCGGCGCCGATGACGCCGACGCGGGGGAAGAGGGGAGTGCTCATGCTGGGGATTTGCGGGGTGCTGAAGGAGTGGGCCCGGCAGGCTCAGGCGCGCTCGACGCCGAGGGAGACAGCGTTGCCACCGCCGAGGCAGAGCGAGGCCATGCCGGTCGCCGCGTCCCGCTGCTGCATCGCATGGAGGAGCGTGACGAGGATGCGTGCGCCGGACGCTCCGATCGGGTGACCGAGGGCGACCGCGCCGCCGTTCACGTTGACCCGCTCGGGGTCGAGCTCGAGCACGCGCTGGAGCGCGATCGCCGCGACGCTGAAGGCCTCGTTGATCTCGTGGAGGTCGAAGTCCTTGGGCGCACGGCCATGCTTCGCCGCGCAGGCTCCGATGGACCGCTCGGGCGCCATCATCACCCACTCGGGGGCGCACCCTCCGGTGGCGTAGTGCGTGATGCGGGCCAGGGGCTTCACGCCCAGGGCCTCGGCGCGCTCCGCACTCATGACGACCAGCGCCGCCGCGCCGTCGTTGATGGACGAGGCGTTGCCCGCCGTGACGCTGCCCTCGCGATCGAACGCGGGGCGCAGCTTGCCCATGCCCTCGACGGTGGCGTCGGCGCGGATGTTCTCGTCCTTCGCGAACGGGATCGGGTCCTTCTTGCGCTGCGGGACCTGCACCGTGAGGCGCTCCGCGTCGAAGCGGCCGGCGGCCTCGGCCTCGGCGGCCCGCCGGTGGGACTCGACCGCATAGGCGTCCTGCTCCTCGCGCGTGATGGCGTGCTCCTTGGCCACGAGCTCGCCGGTCATCCCCATGTGGAAGTCGTTGTAGATGTCCCAGAGCCCGTCGTGGACCATCGAGTCCAGCAGCTTGCCGTGGCCGAGGCGCACGCCGTCGCGCGCCTCCGGCAGCAGGTAGGGCGCGTTGGTCATGCTCTCCATGCCGCCCGCGAGGACGCAGTCGAGGTCGCCCGCCCGGATGGCCTGGGCAGCCAACATCACGGCCTTCAGGCCGGAGCCACAGACCTTGTTGATGGTCAGGCTGCCGACGGCGTCCGGGACGCCGGCCGCCCGCGCGACCTGGCGCGCGGGGTTCTGGCCGAGGCCCGCCGCGAGGACGTTGCCGAAGATGCACTCCTCGATCGCGTCGGCCTCGATGCCCGCCCGCGCGATCGCCTCGCGCGCCGCCATGGCTCCGAGCTCGGGCGCGCGGAAGCCGGCGAGGCTCCCCTGGAAGCGGGCGATCGGGGTGCGGCAGGCGCTGGCGATGACGACGTCTTTCACGGCTTCGGAGGGGCTGGGTCCGTGGGACCGAGGTCCCTGGAGGTCCGGGCGAGGCGGCGCGGGCCCGGGAGGACCCTGGCGCGCCCCTGCGCACCCCCCATTCTAGGTCGGCGAAGGGGCCCACACATCCCGCAGTCCGGTCGTTCGGGGGTCCAGCTATGCGTCATCTTCATACTCAGAGGGACCCTGTGTCGCAGCCACGCGGACGGTCCGCCCATCGCTGGTTCAGCCTCCGCCGCCGCCTCCGGGAGGGTTTTCGCGCCTTGCGGCCCCGCCACGAGACCTGGTGACGGAGTTGAATCGAGCCCCCCCGGAGCGTCTGCTGGCGGGGCCGAGGATCCCCGTGAGCCGAGCCGCCCCCGAAGACCTCCTCCTGGTGGAGGGCCTGCGCACCCGCGACGAGCGGGCGGTCGAGGAGTTCCTGGCGCGCTACAAGTCGCTGCTCCACCACTGCATCGGCCAGTTCACGCACGATGCGACCGAGCGGGAGGACCTCTACCAGGACCTCGTGATCCACGCCCTGGACCGGCTGGACCGGGACGCCTTCGACCCCGAGAAGGGCGGCTTCGGCACCTGGCTGTACCGCGTCTCCTGGTGCCGCTGCGTGGACCTGCGCCGTCGCGCGGGGGCCCGGCGCCGCCCCAAGCTCACCCCGGTGGGCGAGGACCTGCCCGAGCAGGCGGACGAGGGACCGTCCCCCGTCGAGCTGGCCGGGGAGCAGGAGCTGACGGGCGTGGTCCGCAGCGCGCTGGACGACCTCGCCCCCGAGGAGCGCGCCCTGCTCGAGCTGCGCTTCGTGGACGGGCGCACGCTGCAGGAGGTGGGCGCCGAGCTCGGCATCTCCCTCGAGCAGACGAAGTACCGCGTCCGCCGCGCGACCGTCGCCCTGCGGAAGAGATTGCTTCTCCTTCACGTCGCCGAGGAGGCCCTCGCATGAGCCGCCCCCACTCGCCCTGGGGATCCCCGCCGGATCCCTTCCAAGGAGGCCAGGCC
>WTJQ01000542.1 GCA_011524785.1 Planctomycetota bacterium
CAGCGGCGTGGCTTCCAGCTCCGTGAAGGTGCGGAGGCCATGGAGGAGGTGCTGCTCGCCGTGGAGGGAGCGGAACTCGTCCTGCTCTCCCGGACCACGGCCAACGGCGTGGTGCAGGAGCGCAGCGAGCTCGTGGGGGACCTCGTGAGCCTCGCTGGCCAGGAGCAGGACCTGCTGCTGCGCGTCCAGTTCGCCGTGGCGACCAGCGCCTACACGGCGACGGCCTCGCTGCCCGATGGGACCGCGCTCGCGAACCTCGTCTGGACCAGCGGGGTCCTGGGGCAGCGCGTGGCGCTCACGGCCTCGAACCGCCCGGGCACGACGCCGGGGCAGGTCGTGGACGTGGACTTCGTGCGCGCCGGCGTCCTGGCGGGTGAGGACGATCCAACGACTCCGGAGACGGATCTCGTGGGACCGTGGGTCTACCGCGCCGCCGCGTCGCCCTCGGGGGACGACTCGCTGAGCCTCGAGTGGTCCACGGAGGAGCTGGCCACGGCCACGATCGAGTACGGAACGACTGCGGCCCTCGGCTCCGCCACGGCGACCCAGCTGCTCCTCCACGACCACACCCTCTCGGTGGGGGGCCTGGCTCCCGACACGACCTACTTCGTGCGCCTCACCTCGCAGGACGTCCAGGGCAACGATTCGGCCCCCCTGGACTTCCTCGTGACGACCTTCCCGGAGGGCTACCAGAGCCCGCCGGAGATCCGCTTCTGGAACGCGCGCCAGGAGGGCGCGGTCTGGCGCCGCGACCTGGCTGCTGCTGGACAGGGGCAGGACGTCCTCAGCATCCAGGGGCGCGCGACCGACCAGGCGGGGACCGTGGACAGCCTGCAGGTGCGGGTGAACCAGGGGGAGTGGCGCTACCTCGCCATGGGAGAGGCGGACCCGCTCTACGCGCCCCCGCTGGACCCCGACAGCCGCCTCGGCGCTGCAGGGGACTTCAACGCCGAGCTCGCGAACGACACGCCCGAGAACCAGGCCGATCCGGACATCCGCCCGCAGATGCTCTGGGACCTCCTCCCCGCACCCGCGGTCAACCTCCTCGAGGTGCGCGCCGTCGATGACGAGGGCCTGGAGCGCATCGAGCGCATGGAGTTCACCTGGGAGGCAGACCCCGCCCCACGCGACGAGTGGCTGCCGGACTGGAGTGTCCTTGCGGCCACGGGGGGGAGCATCGATCCCCTGGCCGACCCGGTCGATGGCGAGTTCCGCCTCGATGCGGACCCCGATCCCATCCTCGGAGCCACGGTCAGCAACACCGAGATTGCCTTCGATCGGCTCTTCGCCCTCGGCGACATCGGGCTCACCGACTACGACGTGCTGGTGAAGGCGCGGTTGGACGGCCTCGGACCGATCGAGGCCGCCGGGGCCCCGGGGACCAACTCCTACGCGTTCGGCCTCGGCCTCCGCTGGCGGGGACACTTCCCGCGCAACACCAGCGAGCCGATCCGGTCGGGGTACTGGGACACGGGCGCCTTCGCCCTGTGGCGCGGGTATCCCGTCCTAGGCGGCGGTCCCCTCGACGTGGAGCAGAGCTGGCGCGTCTATCACAAGTATCGCTTCGGCTCGAACGGGCAGATGCAGTCCTCGGCCGTCCCTGCTCCGGCGATCCTGCCCCAGGGTGGCGCCGAGGCCCCCGTCTTCTGGATCCGCGCGACGGTGCGCACGGTTGGTGACAACGGGCGCGCGAGGTACGGCTTCCGTGCTTGGCTCGATGGGGAGCCGGAACCCCAGGACGAGACCGGCGTGATCTACGTGCCGCGCCTGGAGTTCAACGAGTGGACTCCATGCACGAACGGGTACGACCCGACCTACGATCCCGAGACCCAGGACCTGTCGGCGTTCCAGAGCCCGCAGAACGGCAGCCTCCTGTTCTTCCTGAACCACGTCCGCGTGAAGCTCGGGGATGTCCAGCTGATCCGCTACCCCTACTCGGGGTATCTCCTCCACGAGGACTTCGACCAGGTCTACCCGACCTACGGGTCCGCACCCTCCTTCCAGCCCCTCCCCGGCTGGGTGGCGGAGACCGTGGACCCCGCAGCACCGGAGCCTGTCTGGGTCGTGGCCAACAGGACGGGGAACCCGTGGTTCCGACACCTCCTGGGGACCGATCCCGCGTTCACCTGCGACGACTACGGGCAGTACAACTTCCTCGGTAACACGAGCGCCCTCGCGCTGATCGGCTCGTCGCTGCCGGGCCTCACCATGACCTACCAGGGCACGGACGCGACCGGGGCGTCGGCCCTCACCTGGAGCAGCTACGAGACCACGGGTCGCTTCTACATCTCCAACGACAACGAGGTGGCTGGACCCATCTTCCTGTCGGACGGGACCGGGAATCACTACAGCCTCCTGAAGGAGGGAGGCGCCGCCGTGCGGCTCAAGCGGTGGAGCTCCGGAGCGGGTGCCGTGACGTTCGCGGGAGGCACGGGAGTGACGACCCACAAGGTCGACACGAACTCCTACGACGACAACCAGAACGGGATCCACAACTGGACGCGCTACCGCATCCAGGTCACTCAGGAGCCGACGGGGACGCGCGTCCGAGCACGACTCTGGCACGCCGGCGACCCCGAGCCTGGTAGCGACGGCACCTGGGACATCGACGTCCTGGACGACGACCCGACCCGACCGGTGCAGGGCACCGTCGGGTTCTATGGCCGAGCAGGCGGCGAGAGGTTCTTCGATGACGTGGTCGTCCGACCTCTCTAGAGCTGGCGAGGGCGACGGGCAGGTCGTGCTCTGCGTCTCCTCCACTGGAGGCCACTTCGTCCAGCTCACGCGCATCGCGGAGGGGCTCGGCACCCGGACCCACTTCGTGTCGACCCGCGCAGGTGACGCCACGCTGCTGGATGGTCAGCCCCACCACGTGGTCCGTGACATCAGCCGAAGCTCACGGTGGAGCGTCCTCGTCTGCGCCGTGCAGCTGCTTCGCATCCTGTGGAGGGTGCGCCCCAGCGTCGTCCTGACGACCGGTGCTGCACCGGGCTATCTCGGCCTGATCATCGCGCGCCGCCTTGGAGCCCGAACGGTCTGGATCGACAGCGTTGCGAACGTCGAGCGCGTCTCGATGGCGGGTCAGCTCGCTCGCAAGCACGCCGACCTGTTCCTGGTGCAGTGGCCTCATCTGGCCGATGCCCAGGAGGGGCGCTACATGGGG
This sequence comes from Planctomycetota bacterium, assembly GCA_011524785.1. Classification (GTDB taxonomy): domain Bacteria; phylum Planctomycetota; class UBA1135; order UBA1135. Next base: position 3,164 of record WTJQ01000542.1, read on the forward strand.
AGCGTGCTGTGATCTTCGTCACGGTCGGGACACAGTTCCCGTTCCCGCGGCTCATCCGCATGGTGGACCTCTGGGCAGGGGATCACCCCGAGCACGAGTGCTTCGCCCAGATCGGGAGTGAGGGTGATCCTCCGGTCAACATGGCCTGGAGCCGCTCACTCGATGCGGAGGAGGTTCGCGACCGGACCAAGAGGGCGAACTGCGTCGTCTCGCACGCTGGCATGGGGACGGTCCTGTCCTGCCGAGACCTGGGGATCCCCCTCGTGGTCGTGCCGCGACTGCTCGCTCTGGGGGAGCACCGCTCCGACCACCAAGAGGCTACGGCCCGTGCCCTCACGGGGTTCCAGGGGCTCTACCTGCTCGGTGAGGACGCTGATCTGGACGGACTCCTGGCCCAGGCACTGAGCGGGCCTCGGGGGCAGGAAACCGGCGCGCCCAAGCAACTCCTCGAGCTGCAGCAGGGACTGTCCAGTTGGATCCGCGATCCCCTTCTTGCCGGCCGGCCCGCAGCAGGAGCTGGGTCGTGAAGGTCACGATCGGGATCCCCGTCTTCAACGGGGCCGAGTTCCTCGAGGCTGCCCTCGACGCCGCTTGTACCCAGGAGTGGCCGGAGCTGGAGATCCTCGTCGCGGACAACGCCTCGACGGACCGCAGCGTGGAGATCGCTGAGGCACGCTGCCGATCGGATGAGCGCGTGCGCCTGATTCGCGCGGAAGAGAACCGCGGGGCTGCTTGGAACTTCAATCGGCTCGTGGAGCAGGCCAAGGGGGAGTTCTTCTGGTGGCTGCCCCACGACGACGTGCTCGAGCCGCGCGCGGTGGAGCTCTGCGTCCAGCGCCTCCTGGCGAACCCGGAGGCGGTCTCGTGCCACCCACGGACCACCTACATCGATCGGACGGGATGGCCCATCGGGCTCCACTCTCGTCCCCTGCAAATCACCTCCCCGAGCCCCGCGGCGCGGCTGGGGAGGTTCCTCATCGAGCACTCTCGCTGTGACGGGGTCCTCGGCCTGCACCGCCTCGCTGCGCTGCGGCGCACGGGCCTCATCCGGGGCTTCCGGGGGGGCGACGAGATCCTCTACGCCGAGCTCGCGATCGCGGGTGTCGTCCTCGAGGAGCCCGAGCCGCTCTACGGCCGCCGCCTGCACGAGGGCAGCTCCCTGCAGGCGCGGACGGACGAGGAGGCCAACGCCTGGTTCGACCCGGCGTCCACGGTCACCTTCAAGGACGTAGGACGGTTCCTTGCGACTCAGTTCCACCGGATGGTCGACGAGCAGGGGCTCACCTGGACCCAGGCGCGCCTGTGCCATCTCCAGGTGGAGCGCTGGCGGGCCGTGCGGTGGATGCGCCTTCGCAAGCGCCAGCTCAGGGGGACGGCGTGACCGGCGGCCTCGATGCCCGTCTCGCCTCCATCGAGGACGTCGCCGAGCGGCAGCTCTGCGCAGGCTGCGGGGCCTGTGCCGTTGCGCAGCCTGGCACGATTCGCATGGTCGACGACCTGACAACGGGCCGCCGTCCGCTCGTGGCCGCGGGCGCGTCGACCCAGCAGGCCCTCGAGGCCTGCCCCGGGGTGCGCCTCGAGCACGACCGTGCCGCCTGGGACGAGGGCTGGGACGCCGACCTCGCGGACGAGTGGGGCCCGGTGCTGGCGGTCTGGGAGGGGTACGCGACCGATCCCGAGATCCGCTTCCGCGGGAGCTCGGGGGGCGCTGCGACGGCCCTCGCCCTGTGGAGCCTGGAGCGGTCCAGCGCAGGCTCCGTCGTCCACTCCGGAGCTCGTCCGGGCGCTCCCGAGTTCAACGATGCGGTTCAGAGTCGCGATCGCGATCAGCTTCTGGCCCACACGGGCTCGCGCTACGCCCCCGCGAGCCCCTGCGAGGGACTCGCGACGGCCAGTGGGCCCCTGGCCTTCGTGGGCAAGCCCTGCGACGTGGCGGGCGCACGCATGCTGGACGAGCGTGGGCTCCTGCCCGAGGGGGCCGAGGTCGACCTCACCGTGGCGATCTTCTGCGCCGGGGCTCCGAGCACGGCAGCCACCCTCGGCTACCTCGCGGACACCTGGGGCCAGGAGCCGGGTGCGCTCGACGAGCTGCGCTTCCGAGGCCATGGCTGGCCGGGGAGCTTCGTCGCGAGGGCGCAGGACGGGAGCACCCACGAGGCCAGCTACGCCGCGTCCTGGGGAGTCATCCAGGCGGGCCGGCCGTGGCGCTGCCGGATCTGCCCGGATCACACCGGGGAGTTCGCCGACGTCTCCGTGGGGGATCCGTGGCACACGCCCCCGCAGCCGGGGGAGCACGGGCGCTCCCTGGTGGTCGCGCGCACCGCGCGAGGACTCGGTGCGGTCGAGCGTGCGATCGAGGATGGCTACCTGGAGCTCGAGCGGGTCGATGCCTCCCTGCTGCCGGCCTCCCAGGCCGAGCTCCAGCGAACGCGCCGCACGGTCCAGGGACGTCTCCTGGCGATGCGGCTCGCCGGTCTCCCGGTGCCTCGCTTCCGCGGTATGGCGCTCCTGGGGACCTGGCTCCGCACCCCGCCGGGGAACCTCCTCCGCTCGGTCCTCGGGACCCTTCGACGACTGGGCCGCTACGGCCTTCGCCGTCGGCGGCCCGTGGTCGAGTTCGAGCCCTCGAGGCGCGCGCCCACGGCAGGAGGAGGGTCGTGAGGGTCTGCATCCTCGGCGGCTCGTTCGCCTCGGGGAACCTCGGCCTCGAGGCCCTGACCTGCGCGCTCGTCAATGGCATCTGGCGCGCGGCGCCCGAGGCGCGGATCACCGCCTTCGACTTCGTGTGGAGGCGGAGTGAGGTCCAGGTGGAGACGCCGGATGGTCCGCGCGCCGTCGAGCGCCTCGGGCTCAACGACACGCGGCGCCTCTGGCACTCGACCGCCCTCGCGCGGATGGGGGCGCTGAAGGGCGCGCGCCTGCTGGACGGTCCCGGCCGGCGGGCCCTGCGGGAGGCCGACCTGGTGATCGACATCAGCGGGGGCGACAGCTTCACCGACCTCTACGGGCTCCGCCGCCTGCGCGCGATCTGCGCGGCCAAGGAGCTGGTGCTGGATCTCGGCACTCCGCTCGTGCTCGGCCCTCAGACCTACGGGCCCTACGCGCACGAGGAGAGCCGGACCCGCGCCCGGGCGATCCTGACCCGCGCGACCCAGGTCTGGGCGCGTGACGTCGACTCCCGGGTCCGGGCGCAGGAGCTGGTGGGGGAGGAGGCCGGCTTCGTCTGTGAGCAGGGCGTGGACCTCGCGTTCGCCCTCCCCCCGAGCCGCTCGGCGCAGGTCGGCGGGATCACGATCGGTGGTGACCAGCGCCCCGTCGGGCTCAACGTCAGCGGGCTGCTCTGGAACGGTGGCGAGGCACGGGCCCGCTCCCTCGGCCTGCGCGTCGACTACCGCGCCCTGATGTGGACCCTCGTGAAGCGGCTCCTCGAGGAGGGCGCGCCCCGGGTGCTCCTCGTTCCCCACGTGCTCGCGCGGCCTGGCAACGAGGAGTCCGACCAGCAGGCCGCGGAGGAGCTGCTGGCTGGCGTCGACGGCACCCACCGGAATCGAATCGACGTGGCGCGCGGGACCTACACCGCGAGCGAGGCCAAGGCGCTGATCGGCGGGTGCAGCTGGTTCGCCGGGTCGCGCATGCACGCCACCATCGCGGGCCTCTCCACCGGCGTCCCCACGACCGGCCTCGCCTACTCGCTGAAGTTTCGCGGCGTGTTCGAGAGCGCTGGAGTCCCCGACTGCTCCCTCGACCTGCGAGCCCTGGAGACCGACGAGGTGCTCGAGCAGTCCCTCGCGCAGTGGCGCCGGCGCGAGGCCACGCGCGAGGCCCTCGAGGAGCCACGCAGGCGCCTCCGGTCGGAGGCCGCGCAGCAGGTCGCGTCCATGGTGCAGGCCGCCCGAGGAGGTCGCGCGTGAGTGCGCCCCAGGACGTCGACGTGCTGTACGTGGCCTACAACCGACCCGCGTACACACGCCTCTCCCTGCCGACCCTGCTCGCGAGTGCCGGCGAGGGGGTGCGGATCTGGATCTGGCAGAACGGGCCCCACGCGGAGACCCTCGAGGCCGTGCGTGAGCACCGCGACCACCCGGCCGTCCATCGCTATCACGAGGAGCCCGAGAACGTGGGCCTCTACCCTGCGCTGTCTTGGGTCCTGAAGGAGGGGCGTGGCCGCTTCGTGTCGAAGGTGGACGACGACTGTCTCCTGCCCGTCGACTGGGTGACGCGCCTCGTGGACCTGCACGAGCGGAATCCCCGACTCGGGGTCCTCGGCTGCTGGCGCTTCCAGGACGAGGACTTCGACGAGGAGCTCGCGAGCCGCAAGCTGCTGCCGCTGGAGGGCGCGCAGCTGCTCGAGAACCTCTGGGTCGAGGGCTCGGGCTTCCTCCTGCGCCGGGAGGCTCTTGAGCGCGTGGGAGGGCTGCGCCGCAACGAGTGGATGCCGAGCCTCTTCAAGCGCATCGCGCGTGCCGGCTACCGGAACGGCTGGGTCTACCCCTTCATCCGGCAGGACCACATGGACGACCCGCGCTCCCCGAACACGGGCATCCACACGGACGCCGACCTCGTGGGCAACATCCCGATCTCCGCGCGAAGGAAGGGGATCAAGACCGTCGAGGCCTGGACCGATCAGCTGCGGTGGAGCGCGCGCTTCGTCCAGGCGGCCTCGACGAACCTCGAGGATCACTTCGGGGTCGTGCCTCAGCTGAGGAAGCTGGCCCAGAGGGTGAAGCTCGCCTGCCGCCGCTTGGTCTCGTGATGGGGGATCGGGGACGATGATCACCAAGCTGGCCCGCAACCTTGGGCAACAGCCCGGACCGAGAGCAGCCGCCGTGGCGGCGCTGCTTCCTCTGGGGGTCCGCTCGCGCTCCGAGAGTCATGCCAGTGATCTCGCGGGTCGTCCTGTCCGTGGCGGCCGACCCATTGTCGTGATGGGCACCCCGCGTGGAGGGACGACCACGGTCCTGCGAGTCCTGGGTCGGGCCCTCCAGGCCCCTGCGGTGTTCGAGCCCTTTGGCTTCAACCACCTGGAGCTGGCGACCTTCAGCGCTGCGAACGAGTCCTTCAGCCTGGGGCTCCCCATCGAGGAGAGCCGCCAGCGGTGGAGGGGTGGATACGCGCCGCACTGCTGCGATCTGTACGCGCAGGTGCACGGGAGATCGGAGGCCTTGGCGGTCCTCCAGGACCACCTCGCGGCGTTGCACGAGGCCGTGGGGGAGTTCGCTGTCTGGAAGGAGATCCGGCTGCTGCCAGCCCTCCCCGCGGTTCGAGCTGCCTACGCCAAGCTGGGCCTGGAGCCGCGGTTCGTCCTGGTTCGCTGCCACCCTCTCGGGGTCCTGTACTCCTACTACAGGATGGCTGCTCTTGGTCAGGGGCCTGGCCCGTACGGCCGCAGCGTTGGCCACTTCCTCGAGGTCCGTGAGGACGCCTATCAGCAGCGCTGGGACAGCTTCGAGCTGGCACGACCGGAGCGCCCGTCGCCAGCCCAGAACATCGTGCTGGGTGCCTTGGCCGACCTGGAGGCGATCCGGCGGTACGAGAGCGAGTCCCGGATGGACGTGCACTGCATCGAACTCGGCTCGGACATCCGGCAGCTCGTGCAGGACATGGGGCTCGAGGCGAGTGAGGAAGACGGTGAGCCTCGGAAGCGTCGAGAGCCGGCGTGGGCGCGCGATGCACTCTTCGCGTCCTGGCTGGAGAAGGCCCTGACGCCGGACATCCTGGAGGCGATCGAGAGCGCGGTCGGCTCGCCCCCCTGCTCGCCGGATCAGCCTCGAGCGCGGCAGCGGGTCACCAGGGTGCTGAACTGGCTGATGGGCGCCGGCTAGGCCTGAGGAGCCGCATCGCCCGCTCCTGCCAATGGAGCCGCTGTCTTCGGTCTTCCGGCCCCGGCGCGTCCTGCCTGCGTGGCTGCGATCAGGAACATGAGGACGAGGACCGTCTGGTTCGAGTGCGTGATGCTGATGCCGAGGAACATGACGGCCGCCCCGCCCAGAGCAGCCGCCGTGTGCCATGTCACGAGGCGTTGCGCTCGCTGAATTGTTCGGGAGAGGCTCATGGACCAGGAGCGCCTGAGGCTCGAGGACAGGGTCCAGACGAAGAGGATGAGGGTCAGGATCCCACCGCGAACACCCTCCACGACGTACTGGTTGGTGAGGTCGTACAGGAACCGGCCCCAGTGAGCGGTGCCCTTCGTCCCGATCAGGAACCACTCGCTCCAGTTGCGGATGAAGGCGTCGATCAGCCGGTAGCGGTAGGTGGCGGTCGAGCCTCCCACGACGCCGACCTCGGCGATCAACTGCCAAACGGGTCTCTCCCTGGCGAAGTGCACGAGGACGAGCAGACCTCCGAAGGCGAGCAGTGCCTCCCTGGCATGGCGCCGCGCCGTGAAGCAGGCAGCGAGGCCAAGACCCGCCGCCACGCCGATCAGGGGCGTGCTCGACGAACAGGCGATGATGACGATGAGAGCGCAGCCCAGACCGACCCGGCCGGCGCGCTTGATGGCACGTGACGTGCTCCGGGCCATGCCCAGGAAGCCAGGGACGAGCATGGCCCAGTAGGCTCCGGCGAGGATGGGGTGCTCGTAGGGGCCTTGGCAGCGCAAGCGCCCCTCGCGGATGTTCGTGAACTCCGGAACCCCACCGAGGGCCGAGAAGAGGTTGCGTCCGCTGCTCTGCTCGACGAGGAAGAGCGCGGCGACGGGTAGGCTCAGCATGGCGAACCAACGCCAAGCACGGAGCACGTCCGCCTGCGTCCTGAGGTACAGGCGCGCGACGAAGTACAGCCCGAGGAAGTCGTAGAGCTGACCGGCTTGGAAGATGAATGCGCCTGTTGACGCGTGGAGGGCGACGTAGGCCACCATCCTCGTCGAGAGCCATGCGAGCACCAGCTGGTCGCAGCGACGCGTCCGAAACCCGCGGTACTCGCCGCGAACCAGCACTCGGGCCGCATAGGCGAGGAGGGCAAGCCGGATCAGGTTGAAGTCCAGCGTCAGGATCGCGACCCTCTGGCCCGTCGGCACGGCGCTGGAGAGGAGCAGGAGTGGCAGCAGCGCGTGGCGCCGCTTCAGGCTCACCGCAGCGAGGACCACCCCCGCCAGCACCAGGGCACCAACGGCGTTCAGGTTCGTGGAGTTGTGGTACTCCCGCTCCCCGAACCCGGCGCGGATGTACGCTTCCTGGAGGGAGAGGAGGGCGATCACGGGCGGTTTGCCGATGGGGAGCGGCGCGCTCGAAGTGGATCAGGAGGGCGCCCGTCCTGGCCGCGCGCTCAGGGGTTGTTGATGTCCATCAACTCGCCGGTGTCTTCCCACACGTTGCCGCTGCAGACGAAGTCGATGACGTCCCCCTCGAGCCGCAGGGGCCCGTACTGGAAGTCTCGACCGAAGCGGTTGTTGATGAGCTGTCCGCCGGTGAGGGTCAGGCCGGTGTGGTACTTGTCACTCGTCGAGAAGTAGACGGTGTAGTTGCCGCCATTCAGCCAGTTGCCCTCCATGACGAGCCCCGCGATGTTGCCCGCCTTCGCCTGATTGATGCTGCAGGCGTTCGAGGCGAATCCGTCGAGTCCGGAGACCACCGACGGGGAAGGCAGCTCGAAGTTGTTGGCTCTGAGCAGGATGTTCCCGCCCTCCCGGGTCTGGTTCCCGTCGGCATGGGTGCCCGGGTTCATCCCGATGTGGTGGACGTAGGAGCGCTCGATGGTGACGTTCCAGGTGCTCTTGAAGGCATCGGCACCCACATGGTGGACGTGCAGCCGCCGGGCCGTGTAGTTACTGCCCAGCACGGCAGAGGAGACCGCCCCGGTCAGCTCACCGTCCTCGATGACGAGCCCGGTGACCGCAGAGTCGACATTGATGCCGTACCACGTGCTCATCTGCCCATCGACCGTGAAGTTGCGGATGGTGACGTCGTTGGCCTCGACCGAGATGGTGCCGGTCACGGCGACGTTCTCGATGACGGCGCCGTCCTGGGTGATCGTGATCGAGCCCGAAGGGGTCAGGAGCTCCGGGGACGAAGGTCCCGTGTTGTGTGCTCCAGGTTTGTCCCCGTAGTCCGTCGAGCCGCCATCGCTGGACGACCCGTCGCCGCTGGGGGGGGACTCACTCAGCTCCACAGTCACCGGGCGAGAGGTGCTTCCTGCGTCGCTGGTCGTCTCGGTCAGGACCAGCTCCGTCTCGTAGAGGCCAGCACCGAGCATCTGGAGGGCCTCCAGGTCGAGGTGGACGGTGATGCTCGTGCTCTCGTCGGGCTCGAGGGTCCCACTCGTGGGTCCATCCACGAAGGCGAGGGGGCCGGCAAGCGTCGCGTCCCACCCCAGCACCTCGGAACCTCCGTTGCTCAGCACGAAGGTCTGCGAGCTGGGTGTGACCGAGCCACCGACGACCCCCGTTGCAGCGAGCCCCGTGCTTGGGGTCGCGATGAGGAGCGGTCCGGCCGCATCCCCCGTCCCCGCCTCGAAGTTCTGCACGACCTCGCCCTGGGACAGGGCCCGATCGAAGATCGCAACCAGGTGGTAGCGGCCGAGCCAGGGCCGCTCGGCATCGGCCTCGTTCCCCATCAGCAGGCGGAACTGGCTGTCCCAGTTGCTGAGGCTTCCCGGCGTCGTGCCCGCTGCTCGAACGATGCCATTGACGAAGATGCGGGCAGTCCCGCTCGGATCTCGCGTGTAGACGACGTGCTGGAGACCTGCCGTGACGCCGCCCGCTCCTGTGGAGAGCAGCGGCATTCCATCGAGGTCCGTCTCGTCGGTGCGGAGCTGGACGTTGTAGGAATCCGTGGCCTGGTTCCCCCAGAGACCTTGTCCCAGGGTGACGTTGCGCACGCTCGATCCCCCGCTGAAGCTGAGGATGCGGGCAGGTCCGTCCTGGAGAGCATTGTCCGGAGCCACCCAGGCCTCGAGCGTCAGCTCCCCCGTCGCGTTCAAGGTGCTTGCCAGGGCGCTGGCAGCGCCGGCAGTGGTGAGCCGTGCGCCTCCAAGGGTGGAGAGGCTTCCAGGTCCCCACGAGACGAGGCTGGGCTCCTCGACCTGCAGGTCGAGGCCAGGAAGGGCCCCAGCCTGATCGTGGACGATCGATCCGCCGGCCTCCTCGAAGGTGTAGAGAGCGGCGAGTCCGCTGGTGACGCGCTCACTCGTGCCATCCCCGAGGCGGATCTGGACGAGCCCCGCGTGCAGATCACTCGGATCCCCAGCGTTCTGGAAGTCGATCGAGCCGTAGTGCACCGATCCCGAGGAGGGGAGCGCCCCGATGTTCAGAGCGACGGTCACTTGTGCGGCTGCGCCGGGCGCCAAGGTGCCCGATGCCGGCTCCTGCACCATCAGCCACGCGCTGTCCGAGGACGCAGACCAGTCGAGGTCGCCCTCGCCCTCGTTGGTCACGGCGTAGGTCCGCTGCTCCCCGTCGAGCGTCGCCGCCTCCGCGGCCTCGAGGAGCCAGCCCTCCTCGGGCGTGACCACGAGGTCGCCCGTGGGAGGGGGCACGACCGTGAGGAGGAAGGCCATGACCAGGGTTCCATCCGGGTGGTCGCGGTCCGTGAACACGATGTCCGCGGGGTACTCCCCGACGGGGAGCGTCGCCGCGTAGGCGGGGTCGAGGGTCAGCGTCACCTCGCTCGTCGCCATGGGGCCGAGAGCGCCGCCCAGGGTCTCGGACGTGAGCCAGGGCACCGTGGCCTCCAGGTCCCACCGGAACAGGGACTGCGTGTAGTTGACCAGCGTGTAGGTGCGGCTTCCGTCGGGGAACGGGCCGCCCTGGGGGCCCGTGACCATGAACGGCGCGCCATCCGTGACGCCGAAGGTCCCGTTGCCCACGGAGCCGTCGTCCGTCGGGAGCGAGGCGCTCCCCTCGACGCAGGAGGCGGCCAGCGCCGCGAGGGCGAGCAGGCCGGCGATTCGAGCGCTCCCGAGCGTGCGGGAGTCGTTGGTGCGATCCATCATCTCTTCCCCTCGGAGCCGAGCCACGCCAGTGGGCGTGGGGCGGACCCCGTCCTCATCCAGTCGTTGCGATTGCCCGGCCGCTACGGCGCCGGAGGTGGAGTCAGGACGTCCACCGAGCCTAGCGGTGGCGCTCGCGCCGTGGAACCTCGAGGTCCGGACCCGACGAGCGGAGGCCTGGCCCCGTATCTCCGAGAGGAGGCCCGGGGTCGCAGGCATGGCCCGGGGGCTCGTTGGGTTCGGTCGGGGCGCGCGCACGGCAGGCTCGGGTCGATCCTGGAGCCCCCTCCCGGGGGCCTCCATCACGCTGCTATCGAGCGCGCGAGCAGCACCCCTTGACGGCCGGAGGCCAAGGCCCGAACAGGGACACGCTCCCATCCCCGCGTTCGGAGGTCCGCCTCGGATCGAGACGCTGGGGGCGATCCTGGAGGCGGCGGCCTCAGTAGGCGCCGCGCCCGAGGAGGACCGCGAGGGGCGTCCTCCAGAGGATCCACAGATCGAGGCGCGCCGAGCGCCTCCGGATGTACTGCAGGTCCATCCGGACCCAGTCGAGGAAGCCGATGTCGCTGCGGCCCCCGACCTGCCACAGGCACGTCAGCCCGGGCACCACGTCGAGCCGGCGCCGCTGCCAGGGCTCGTACTTCGCGACCTCCGCGGGCAGGGGCGGGCGCGGCCCGACGAGCGTCATGTCCCCCTTGAGGATGTTCCAGAACTGCGGCAGCTCGTCGATGCTCGTCTTGCGCAGGAAGCGCCCCACGCGCGTCATTCGAGGATCGTTGCGGATCTTGAAGACGGGGCCCGACTGCTCGTTGGCGGCCTCGAGGAACTCGCGCGTTGCATGGGCCCCGGGCTTCATCGACCGGAACTTCCAGAACTCGAACTCACGCCCCCCGAGTCCGGTCCGCTTCTGGCGGTAGAACACGCCGCCCTTGGGCGAGTCGAGCAGGATCGCGAGGCTCACCAGGGGGAGCACCGTCACGGCTCCGACCGCGAGGGCAGAGGCCGAGACGACCACGTCCAGAGCGCGCGCCCAGCGCGAGATCGGCTGCGCGAGGAAGGGCTCGAGGTCGCCCTGGCGCGAGCGGTCGAGGCTCAGGGCGAACAGCCCATGAGAGCCCGTCCGGGGGAGCGGGGCCGGGGTCCGATCGCCGGCCCCGTGACCGTCCTCGTCGGAGTCGTCGTCCTCCCAGTCGATGGGGTAGCTGTAGACATCCAGGTCGGCCCGGATGTCCGCGCGCCCGAGCTCGAGCAGGAGGCGATCCGCGAAGGAGCGTGCGCCGTCGGGGTCGGTCTCCGGGAGGATCACCGCCGCCGTGGCGTCGCCGATCGTGCCCAGGCTGTCGTAGATGCGGGCCGCTCCCTGGAGGACCTCGATCATCCTCCGGACCTCTCCTTGGCGAGCCTCCCGGAGGGCGACCGTCACCACCGCGAACACGCTGCCTGTCCGCTCGGTGCGGACGCGCTCGGCCTCGAACGACCGGGCGAACTCGGTCGGGCTCAGCAGCGGCAGGTTCGGGTGCGGGGGCGGTGCCCCGCGCCGGAAGGGGCGAGTCATGGTGCGGTGCGCCGAGCGGGGGACTCGGCGGGTCGGTGGGGAATCAGGTGCGGGTCGCGTCCGACGTGCGGGCGAAGGAGCGCGAGGAGCCGATGGTGGCAGTCGAGCGCCTCATGCGGCCTACCTGATACCGAAGTGTATCACGATGGGACATCCTCCCACCGGCGCCCGGATCAGCGCTCCGTGAAGTTGGGGGGCCCGGTCGGGCCGGAGTAGCCCAGGCTCTCCAGCAGGCTCTGGACCGCCTCGAGGCTCGGCGTGACCTCCGGGCGGCGCTCGAGGCCCTCCTGGAGCCAGGCCTCGATGTCCTCCTGCATCTCGCGCACCTGCAGGGGCTGCTCCGAGGACAGGTCCCAGCTCTGCTCAGGGTCCCTCGCGACGTGGTGCAGGCGCGTGATGCTGGGAGCCCCCGGCGGCTCGCTGTTGGGGCAGCTGATCAGCTGCCAGGGCCCGCGCCGCAGGGAGTGGGCCTGACCCAGGCGCGTCAGGCGACGGCCGAGCGGGTCGGGCCACCAGCCGTCCGTCTGGATCCCGAAGGCGCCCTCCGCTCGCAGGATGGCCATCTGGTCGAGGTCCTCGAGGTTCCGGCTGGTCGACCCCTCCGTCGCCTCGAGTCCCGCGAGGGCGAGGAGGGTGCCCGCCAGGTGCCGGTTCTCGATCGGCTCGAACGCCCGCGCCTCCATGGGGACCCCGGGGCCCGCCAGCAGGAGCGGCACGTGGACCGATTCGTCCCACAGCTGCGCGTCGTGCTGGGCCCAGCCGTGCTCGAGGAACTCCTCGCCGTGGTCACTCGTGACGCAGACCAGAGTCTCGTCCAGGACGCCGCGGGCCTCGAGGGCGTCGAGGAGCCGCTGCACCGCCCGATCGGCGTCGAGGACCTCGGCGTCGTAGAGGTCCGACTGGCGCCGGGCCAGGGCCTCCAGCTCGTCCCAGGAGCCCTCGCCCTCCTCGTACCAGGCCTGGAGCAGCGGCCGCAGGTCGCGCTGGTCGAGGGCGGTCGCAGGCTCGATCCCGAGAGCCTCGCAGGACTCGGGACTGGGCGTGTACGGGAAGTGCGGCTCCACGAGGTGGACGTACAGCAGGAACTGCTCCTCGCCCAGCCCGCCGATCCAGTCCAGCCACACCGCCTCCGCCTCCACGGCGCTCGTCCAGCGGCCCGTCTCGAACCGATCGAAGCCCTGGTCGAAGCCGTTGCCCGCCGAGATCAGCGGGTTGAGCGCGAACCCTGCGGTCCGCACGCCCTGACGCTGGGCGACCTCGGCGATGGTGTCCAGCGAGTGGGCGAGGGCCATCGCGCTCGTGGCACCGACCCCGTGCTCGGGCGGGCTCGCCCCGGTGAGGATCGACGCCGTCCCGGGCAGGGTCCAGGGGCCTGCGCTGTACGCGTGGACATAGCGCCGGCCGCGCTCGGCGAGGGCGTCCAGGGTCGGGCTGGTGGGGCGCTCGTACCCCTGGCAGCCCAGGCGATCCGCCCGCAGGGTGTCGATGACGATGAGCACCATGCCCGGCTGCGCCTCGGACCGACGCCGCGGGGCGGGCTGGACCTCGAAGCCCAGCGTCAGGCGTCCCAGCGCGACCTGCGCCTCCTCTGGCGCGTCGACGCGAACGGAGAGCTCGCCAGGTCCAGCCGGGAGCGGCAGCTCGTGCCGCTGCCAGATCCGCTCGTCGAGGGGGGTGTCCGGATCGAGGGCGAGTTCGGTGGCGAGCAGCTCGGTCTCGCCGAGCGCGAGGGTCACGGACGCGCTCCCTCCGCTCCAGGAGTCGTGGGTGGGCGCGAGGTCCAGGGTGAGGAGGCGCTGCGGCGGCCCGTCCGGGACCGGCAGCAGCACCGAGCTCTGCCCCGTGAGGATCAGGCTGGGGAGCGCCTTGGGGAGCCCGATCCCCGCGCGGCCAGGCCCCGCCAGGTCCACGCGCGGTGGGATGCCGTCGGGGTGGACCGCCCCCTCGAGGTCGGCGGCCTGCAGCAGCGATGCGATCGTCGTGTGAGCGCGCCTCGTCGGCGGCAGCGACGCGTCGGAGGACTCGGACCGCACGGGCTCCTCGCTCGCCGGCGCACACGCACCGGCCAGGAGCAGGAGCAGGGCTGCGGTGCGGAGG
>WTJQ01000206.1 GCA_011524785.1 Planctomycetota bacterium
GGGCCTCCTCCTCCTCGTAGCGCGGACGCAGCTGGAAGCCCGACCGCGCACGGCGCTCCGCGTCCCAGTCGACGGCCGCGCTGCGCGCGATGGAGACCAGCTCCTCCGCGGCCTCGCTGGCGGGGTCGAGCCGCTTCAGCCGGGCCAGCACCTCGTCGAGCTCCAGCCCCTCCCGCTCGGCCTCGACCGTGGCGATCCCAGCGCGGACCCGCTCCAGCTCGGCGAACGCCGCGTCGACGCGGCGCGCGAGGGCGGTGAAGCTCGCGTCCCGCTGGTCGGCGGGAACCGCATCGAGAGCGGCGCGCGCCTCGGCGAGCTCGCCGCGCCGGACCTGCCACTCGATGGGCTTCAGGTCCGGTCCTCCCCCGCAGCTGGTGGCGAGGGCCAGGGCGAGCAGGGCGATGCGACGCATGGCGGCGCAGAGGATACCACCCCCCTGGCGCGCAGCCGGGCGCGGATCAGGGCCCGGGCGGGGCGGGCGACAGATCGGACACGCGCACGGTCCCCGAGGACAGGGCGACCGCCCGGCGAACCTCGTTCTCGAGCTCGCGCACGTTCCCCGGCCAGCTCCGGCGGCCCAGCTCCTCGAGCACCGCGGGCTCGACCAGGGGCTCCCGGCCCAGGGCGGCGCACTCGCGAGCGAAGAAGTGCTCCGCAAGCAGGGCGGCGTCGCCCTCCCGATCCCGGAGCGGGGGGAGGCGCAGGGTCATGACCGCGAGCCGCCAGTAGAGGTCCTCACGGAACCAGCCCTCGCGGCAGCCGGCCTCCAGGTCCTTGTTGGTCGCCGCCACCACGCGCACGTCCACCTTGCGCGTGCGGTTCGAGCCCACCGGGCGGACCTCGCCCTCCTGCAGCACGCGCAGGAGCTTGGCCTGCATGGCCAGCGGCATGTCCCCGATCTCGTCGAGGAAGACCGTTCCCCCGTCCGCCGCGACGAAGTGCCCGTCGCGGTCCGCGACCGCACCCGTGAACGAGCCCTTCGCGTGGCCGAACAGCTCGCTCTCGAGCAGCTCGGCCGGCACGGCAGCGCAGTTCTCGGCGAGCAGGGGCTTCCGGGCGCGGCTCGAACCCTCGTGAAGAGCGCGCGCCACCAGCTCCTTGCCCGTCCCCGTCTCCCCGAGGACCAGCAGGGTCACGTTGGTGGCTGCGACGCGGTCGAGCAGGTCGTACACCGCGCGCATCGCGGCGCTGGTCCCGACGAAGCCATGGGTCGTGGGCTGCTCGGCGCAGCGCGCCGCGTCGCCGGGGGCGGCCTCCTCCCCGGCAGGGGGACCACCCGTGACCGCATCCGTTGCGAGGAGCGCGCGCACCTCGTCGAGACGGCCCGCGGCGCGGGCCCGCTCCGCAAGCGCTCGCGCGGCCTGGAGGAGCTCGTCCTCGGCCCCGGTCAAGGCACCACCTGCAGGTTGGCGTAGGTCAGCAGGAGCTGCTTGTTCCCGTGCGTATCGAAGCGCACGTCGGCCCGCGCGTTGACCCCGGACCCGGTGAGGCGCTCGATGCGGCCGCGTCCGAAGTGCTCGTGCTGGACGCGTTGGCCCACCGCATAGGTCGCCCCCGCCTGCGGCTCGGGCTCGTAGGCGCCGAGGGCGTCCTCCTCCGTCTCGGACTCGAGGCCCTCGACCAGCTCGGGCGGGAGCTCCTCCAGGAACGACGAGGGCCGCGCCCAGCGCGTGTCCCCGAAGAACAGGCGGGTCACGGCCCGGGTGAGCGTCAGGGACCGGCGTGCGCGCGTGAGGCCCACGTAGAAGAGCCGTCGCTCCTCCTCGATCCCCATCTCGGGGTCCTCCTCCACCGCCCGCGCGTGCGGGAGGATCTCCTCCTCGCAGCCCGCGATGAAGACGTGGTCGAACTCCAGCCCCTTGGCGGAGTGGAGCGTCATCAGCTTCACCGCGTCCTCGGCCCCGTCGTAGGCATCGGTGTCGCTGACGAGGGCGACGTCCTGCAGGAAGCCCGGGAGCTTCCCGGCCGGGTTGAGGCGGTCGTACTCGTGGGCATGCGCTCGCAGCTCCTCCACGTTGGCGTCACGCACCTCGGAGCCCTCCCCGTCGTCCATCTCGGCCAGCCAGCGCTCGCGCCCGATGGACTCCAGGACGGCGTCGAGGGCCGCGCCCGCGGGACCGTCCTTGAGGGCCTCGAGCTCCTCGAGGATGCCCGCGAACTCCGCGAGCCCCTTCTTGGCCCGCCCCCTCACGAGGCCGATCGCCTCCTCCGAGCGGAGGGCGTCCCGCAGGGGCACGCGCCGGTCGCGCGACCACTGCAGGAGCCGGTCGAGGGTCGTCTGCCCCACGCCGCGCAGGGGCGCGTTGACGACCCGGGCGAAGGCCTGGTCGTCGCGCGGGTTCACCAGCAGCCGCAGGTAGGCGACCAGGTCACGGATCTCCCTCCGGGAGTAGAACTCGAGGCCGCCGACCACCTGGTAGGGAACCCCACTCAGGCGCAGCGCGCTCTCCAGGGCGCGCTGCATGAAGTTCACGCGGTAGAAGATCGCGCACTGGCCCCAGGCGGAGCCGCGCGCGTTGAGGCTGCGGACCTGGGCCGCGATCTCCCGCGCCTCCTCGTTCTCGTCGCCGCACTCGAGGCACACGAGGCGATCCCCCTCGTCCCCGTCCGTCCAAAGCTCCTTGGCCTTGCGCCGGGTGTTGTGGGCGATCACGGCGGAGGCCGCGGCGAGGATCGTCTTGGTCGAGCGGTAGTTCTGCTCGAGGCGCACGACCAGCGGAGAGCCGAAGTCCTCCTCGAAGTCGAGGATGTTGCGGATGTCCGCGCCGCGCCAGCCGTAGATGGACTGATCCGGGTCGCCGCACACGCTGAGGTTGCCGTGCCCGCTGGCGAGGTGGGCGGTGAGCAGGTACTGGACCCGGTTGGTGTCCTGGTACTCGTCCACCAACACGTAGCGGAACCGCCGGGCATAGGAGTCGCGGACGCCCGGGTGACGGTCGAACAGCTCCAGCGTCTTGAGCAGCAGGTCGTCGAAGTCGAGGGCGTTCTGCGCCTCGAGGCGCTCGGCGTAGGCGGCCTTGACCTTGGAGAAGACCTCGTCCTCCATCCCGGACCCATCGTCGACCATCAGCGTCTCGCCAGGCTCCGCGGCCCGGTTCTTCTCGTTGGAGATCCAGCCCCCCAGCACCGCGGGTCGGAAGCGCTTCGGGTCGTAGCCCAGGTCCTTCACCACCTGCTTGATCAGAGCGTTGCGCTCGGTGGTGTCGTGGATGCTGAAGTCCCGCGTGAAGGGCGCGAGGTGCTCGATGTCGCGCCGCAGGATCCGGGCGCACATCGAGTGGAAGGTGCTGATCCAGGCCCCCGAGAGCTCGGGGAGCAGGCGGTGGACGCGCTCCCGCATCTCGGCCGCCGCCTTGTTGGTGAAGGTGATCGCCAGGATCTCGTCCGGCCGCACCCCCTGCTGCGTGACCAGCCAGGCGATCCGGCTCGTGATCACGCGGGTCTTGCCCGACCCGGGCCCGGCGAGGATGAGCAGGGGGCCCTCGGGGTGGGTCACCGCCTCCCGCTGGGGATCGTTGAGACCCCCGAGCAGCTCGTCGGCGCTCCAGCCCACGGCCTGAGCTGCGGTCTCGGCGGCCTGTGCGTCCATCCAGTCCATGGACGGCGGAGTCTACTCGTCCGGCAGCGCAGGCGCGGGAGGTCTCTCTCAGGGTCTCTCCGGATGGGGAGTCCCCCGACGAACTCGTCCGTACTCCGGGCCCGCGAGGTGCGGATTCACGCGTGACCGTGCAGACCTACGATTCGGGCCATGAAGATCGAGCACGTCCTCGTCCCCACCGACCTGTCCCCCGAGTCCCTGCGCCCCCTGCAGGAGGCCGCCGATCTCGTGCGGACCTCCGGGGGACGGCTCACGCTGCTCACCGTGGTCCCCGACCTCGAGGTCGCGCCCCACGGGGCTCCCCTCGCGCCGCCCCTCGGCGACCCGTCCGTCGCGGGTCGGCTGGAGGAGGCGCGCGCCGAGCTGTCGCGGATCGCGGCGGACCTGGCGGGCGTCGAGGTGGAGGTGGTGGCCCTCGCCGCCCCCGACGTGGCCCAGGCCGTCGTGGACGAGGCGGTCGGCCGCTCCGCCGACCTGGTGGCCCTCTCGACCCACGGACACACGGGCTGGCGCCGCTGGGCCCTGGGCTCGGTGGCCGAGCAGGTGGTCCGCCGCTGCCCCGTCCCGGTCCTCTCCTTCCAGAGGCCCGAGGAGCAGTGAGCGGCGGACGAGCGGCATGGCTGCGCCCGCGGGCAGGTGGGTGCCCGAACCGCT
>WTJQ01000521.1 GCA_011524785.1 Planctomycetota bacterium
GTCATGGTCACAGCCGCGGCGTGAGGCACCGGCGAGGGGTGAACGCCCGCTGCGACCAGCCCGGCGATGTGCGCCATGTCCACCATCAGCGCAGCCCCGACCTCGTCGGCGATCTCCTTGAAGGCCGCGAAGTCGAGGATCCGCGAGTAGGCCGAGGCGCCGGCGATCAGGACCTTGGGCTGCAGCTCTCGCGCCTGCTCACGCACGGCCTCCATGTCGATCAGGCCGTCCGCCTCGCGCACGCCATAGGAGTGGAAGTCGTAGAAGACGCCGCTGAAGTTCTTGAAGTGGCCGTGCGAGAGGTGGCCCCCGTGGTCGAGGGACATGGCGAGGACGCGGTCCCCGGGCTCGCACAGGGACATGAGCACGGCCATGTTCGCCTGCGTCCCGCTGTGCGGCTGCACGTTGGCACGCTCCGCGCCGAACAGCTCCTTGGCGCGATCGCGAGCGAGATCCTCGACCGTGTCGACGTGCTCACACCCGCCGTAGTAGCGGCGCCCAGGGTAGCCCTCGGCGTACTTGTTGGTCAGCGGCGACCCCATGGCCGCCATCACCTCGCGGGAGGTGTGGTTCTCCGACGCGATCAGCTCGAGCTGGCGCTCCTGGCGCGCCTCCTCCTGGGCCACTGCGGACCAGATGGCCTCGTCGGTGTGCGTGCCGGATGCGGGGTCGAGGGTCGTCATGCCCCCAGGCTACCGCAGCCCTCACTCACCAGGATCGAAGTTCTCGGCCCTGGGCGCGTCCAAGGGTCGCGGGTCAGGCTGGGCCGGCTCGGCGATCAGCAGCTCCGCGCGCTGGCGATGTTCCTCGAGGAGGTCCCCCTGGCGCTCGAAGTCGGCGAAGACGCCGGAGGCCGCAGCGTCCAATGTGCCATCCGGGCCCCAGACGAAGAACGGCCCGTCCGACAGCCACGCCCCATCGCTGGGGCGCACCGCGATCCGGCCCCAGGACCTCCGGCGCCCGTCCGCTGTCCACTCCTGCGCGAGGATGCCCCCGTCGTCCAGGTGGTTCCGCGACAGCAGCGCCTGCCCCTGCGGCCCGTACTTGATCCACTCCCCGGTCGGGTTCCCCTCGGGGTCGAACACCTCGGCCCCCTGGTAGGACCCGTCCGCGAACCAGTAGTGCCAGGCCCCGACCCGGAGGCCTCCGCGGAACTGCCCCACGAAGAGCAGGGCGCCGCTGGGGTGCCGCGCGTGGGTCGGGCCCTCCGCCTTGCCCTCCCGGAACTCCTTGCTCCAGTACACGGCGCCGCCGGGGTGATAGAGCACCTCCTGCCCCTCGGGCCGTCCCCCCTCGAAGGGCGTGACGCCCCTCAGATCACCGTCCTCGTAGAAGCGCTCGACCTTGCCGACGACCGAGCCCTGGACGTACTGGGTCCGCGACTCGACCGTGCCGTTCGGGTGGAAGGTCTCGAAGAGGCCGTTCTCCTCGTCCCCCTCGAAGCTCCCACGAGCCATCACGGCGCCCGTGTCGTACCAGGCCGTCATGGGCCCGGTCCTCAGTCCGGCGACGAACCCCTGCTCCCGCTGCTTGACCCCGTTCTCGTGGTACCAGGTCCAGACGCCCTCCTCCCGACCGTACTGCTTGACCCCTTCGGCCTTCTTCAGGAGGCGCGTCTCCGGGTCGTAGTACTCGACGGTCGCGCCGGAGGACTCGGAGCCGCCCTCGCTCCCACCACCGCAGCCGGCCAGGGGCCCGAGGGGGAGGACCAAGCAGGCGGCCAGGCTTAGGAGCCGGGGCCGCTCGAGGCCTCTCCGCAGGCGGACCGCCCAGGCCCCTTGGGTCCTCGCGGTGGGAACGGTCGAGAGCGAGGGCAGGACGGCTCGGAGGGGGCTGAGCTGCATACCCGAACTCTATCGACCCGGAGCGCACCGATCCCCCACCCGTTCCTCTCCTCCGGGCCCCCCTCAGGGGCAGGCGCCATTCGACGCGCCGGGACTCCCCAGATCCCCGGCCGGCAGGGCGCTGGTGGCAAGGCACCAGTGGGCAGGATCGTCGTTCCACGCTGCCCCAAGGCGTCCCTCTGCAAGCTCGATGGAGGCTCCCGAGGAGGCCGGCCAGCTGGAGTCGTAGGCAACCCGGTCCACCAACCGCCCGCCGGGGCGCCGCAGCAGGACCTCGTCCGCACCATTGGCCAGGACGACGCCCTGGTACTCGGCGTCCACGGTGGCTCCGCCGTTGAAGGTCGGGCTCAGCTCTCTCCCGAGCACCAGGTAGCCCCGCGGAGGGACCACGATCCCGGCTCCCGCATTGTCGAGGATCGTCCAGTCGCTCCCCTCGTCCGATAGGCTCCACCCCTCGAGATCGATGGGCTGGTTGGTCGTGTTGAAGACCTCCAGCCACTCTCCCATGGCATCGGGAACGGCCTGCGGGTCCCGCATCAGCTCACTCACCAGGATCTCCCCCGAGCTGCCCGGGGCGACCCGAGGAGGCAGGGCGAGGCGGGCCCCGGTCCCTCCCTGGCTCCGCACCACCGAGAGAGCGCCGTGCAGATCGGCGAGGGGCACGCATGCCGCCCCCATACAGTCAGCACGCGTCCGGATCAGCGCCACCTCAGGCCCGATGCACGGCTCCCAGACGAGAGAGAAGGGCTCGCCGGGCACGAGGCCCCCGATGATGGCGCGGCCCTGCGCGCGCCCCCCGCTTCGCGGCAGCCAAGCGACCCTGCACACCTCGCTCGCCGCTCCCGCTTCGATGGGTCCGCTCTCGGCCCGAAGCTCGTCGCCCTCACAGGCAGTCCTCGGAGCATGGCCGTGACGATCGCCCGAGGAAGGGAACGACTCGAACGTTGCGAGCCCCTCGCCTTGGAGTGTGCCCCCCGAGGCGGCCATGGCCAGCCCGACCAAGAGGAACGGAGCCAGGCCATGAGCTGCGGGTTCTCCCGCGACCCGCCCGCTCCACCTGCCCAGCATCCTGGAAGGACTCGCAGCGCGCCCATCCTCGGCGTCACGCCCTTCGGCAGGCATGGCCGGGATTCCACGGGGTTCCCGTAGGCCGCTCCAGGGAAGGCCGGCTCTGGACAGGACGGACCGAAACGGTGCGGAAGGGAGCTCGGAGGCTTGAATGGTGAATGCGGGTCTCATGCTGTGCATCTGGTCGTCGACATCGAGGACGTCCCCGCGGGCCTCATAGATGCTCTCGACCGAGCGCTGAGTGACCTGGCTACGGTGGCCAGGCCTCCGTGCCCATCAACGAATGGGCTCGACGGGATCCTCGACTGGAAGGAGGACGCGAGACTCAGAGCGCGGTTGCAGCCCAACCGGGCGAATGGGGCGCTGAGCCCCTGTCCGTACGAGGGACGGCTCGGAGACCTCTTCCCGACGCCCATAGGCTCAGCGGTCCGCGAATCGGGAACCCCGGCGAGGACGGAGCCCTGCCCTGGGAGTCAGGGCCACACCTGACTAGAGTCTCGTCATGAAGCTCGTCGTGCGCCTGGCCGTCCTCGGCACGCTGGCCCTCGCTGGAGGAGCCGTCGCCCTCTACATGCTCCTGCCGTCCGCCGCCCGCACGGCTGTGGAGGTCGGAAGTCAGGAGGCCCTTGGCGTGCCAGCGACCCTTGGGGGCCTGCCGCTCTCGGTGGGCCCGGACTCGGCGAGCCTCGCCATCGAGGAACTCGCGATCGCCAACCCCGAACCCTTCGAGGAGAGCTCCTTCTTCGAGGTCGACCTCGCAGCGGTGACCCTCGACACCGCCTCGATCCTGAGCGACGTGGTGCGCATCCGCGAGCTGCGCCTCGATGGAACCCGCCTCAACCTCCTCCAGCGCGGAGGCGACTCCAACCTGGCGTGGTTCCTGAAGCGCCTCTCCTCCGGCGGCGAGGGCCCCACGGAACCGGAGACCGCTCCCGCTCCTGAGGAACCCGCCGCAGGCGGCAGCAAGCTCCTGGCCGTGGATCGCGTCGTCCTGAGTGGCCTGAGCGCGCGCCTGGAGCTCGCGGACGTCCCCCTCGGCGCCGGCGCCTACGAGGTCACGCTTCCAGCCATGGACCTCGATCTCTCGGACGCCGAGCCCGGCGACGTGGGCTCCCTGCTCCAGGTGGTCCTGCGCGAGGTGATCGACGACAGCCTCGCGGCGCTCGAGGTGGAGCTCCCGCCGGGGACGACTCAGGCCCTGCTGGAGGGCGGTGGCTGGAGTGCCATCGAGGACGCAGCCCGCGAGGCCCTCGAGCAGGAGGGCCGCGAGCGCCTGGACGAGGTCATCGAGGACCTCCCCACGGACCTCACGAATCCGCTGAAGGGACTCC
>WTJQ01000422.1 GCA_011524785.1 Planctomycetota bacterium
ATGCTGCCGTGTGCGCACACGACGCAGCGGAGACCGCTGCTTCCGCGAGGGTCCGGGGCTAGACTCTGGCCTCGGACCGACTCGTGCGACGCCTCACGCCCCAACGCCGGCTCCTCGCGGCCCTGCCGCTCCTGCTCGCGGCCTGCTCCGGCGGGGCCGAGTCACTCCCTGCGGTGGTGCGCCTGACCCCCGGCGGGCCGGCTGGCTTCGAGGCCCCGGCCGCCACTCGGCTCGCCGCGCTCACGCCGCCGACCGATCCCGCGGAGTGGGCCGCGACCAGCGGCGGGGACGCTGCCCCGCGGCTGGAGGGCGAGGCCCTGCGCTTCCCCACGGGCGCGGGCGGCAGCCTCGCGCTCGCGGGCCCGCTCCCGCTCGGTCTGAACCGGATCGTCATCGCCATGCGGGAGCCCGCGGGGGCACGCCCGGTTCGCCTCCGCCTCCGCTCCACGGATGCCGCTGGCGAGGCGGTGCCGCTCCCGGTCCCGGCGCGGACGCCCCTCGGTGACGGCCAGGTGCTGTTCGTGATGGACGCGCCGCTGCTGCCCGGCAGGGGCCAGCTGGACGGACTCGCCATCGAGCTCAATGGCGGCCCCGTGGACCTGCTCGAGATCGAGCTGTGGGACCGCCCCCCGGCTGCGGCCCTGCCTGCGCTCGGCGGGCCGGGCGCCGCCGTCAGCATCGGCAGCGCCACGCGCCACGGCTGGGGCCTGCCCCTCGGCACGGCCGCCACCTGCGCGCTGCCCAGGCTGCCCGAGGGCACCCGCCTCCTGGTCTCCGCGGGTCTCACCACGGAGACCCGCATGGCTGGCCGCAGCGCGCGCGTCCGTGTGACCGTGGAGGCCGAGGGCCGGCCGCCCCTCCAACTCGAGCTGCCCCTCCCGGACGCCACGACCGAGCTGACGGGCTGGGTCGAGGACGCCCTGGACCTCGCGCCCCTGGCCGGCGCGGAGGCACGCGTGAGGTTCGAGCTGCTCGCCGAGGGAAGCGCTCCGGCCGCCTGTGCCCTGGCCGGGATCGCCCTCGTGCGGGACGTCGAGGCTCCCGGGACGGCCACGCTGATCACCTCCGACACCCATCGCGCGGACCACCTGGGCCGCGCCGCGCGCCCTGCGCCCGTGCGCACCCCGCACCTCGACGCGCTCGCCGATCGCGGCATCCTCTTCGAGCAGGCCTTCGCCTCGACGAACGTCACCTCGCCCTCCCACGCGGCGCTGCTCACCGGCGTCCATCCGCGCGACAGCCGCCTCACCTCCAACACGGGGCGCCTGATCGAGGAGGCGCGCACCCTCGCGGAGGCGTACCAGGAGGCTGGCTGGTGGACCGTCGCCGTGGTCAGCGTGCGCCACCTGGGGCCGCAGGGCACCCACGTGACCCAGGGCTTCGACCGGGTGTGGGCTCCGGTCGCCCCGCCCCCGCGGGCGGACGTCCCTATCGAGATCGCGCGCGAGCTGCTCGCCGAGGCGGCCGGACGGCCCGTCTTCCTGTGGCTGCACGTGTTCGACGCGCACGACCCGTACGACCCGCCGAAGCCCTGGGCCGACGCGTACTGGGACCCCGCGGAGGACCCGTTCGACCCCGCGGCCCCGCCGCTCGACTGGGAGCCGGGGACCTACTCCCCGCGGCTCGCGGGCCTGAAGCGTCCGGGGTGGCCCACGGCCCTCTACCGCGGCGAGGTGAGCTGGCTGGACGAGGCCCTGGCTCCCCTGCTGGACGAGCCGCGCGTGCACGCCGGGGTGCTGGCCTTCACCGCGGACCACGGCGAGGAGCTCGACGGAGGCTGGGCCCGCTTCGACCACCGCACGCTGACCGGTGGCGTGCTCCACGTGCCGCTCCTGCTGGCCGGCCCCGGGCTCCCCGCAGGCGCCCGCGTCCAGGGCACGGTGCGCCAGCTCGACCTCGCCCGCACCCTGCTGGATGCGTCGGGGATCGGGGGGGCTCCCCTGCCCGGCCGCAACCTGCTCCGGCACCTCGAGCCCGACGCGCAGCGGAAGCGCCCGGTCCTCGCCCTGGCCGCCCATGGCTTCTCCGCCTCGCTCACCGACGGCCGCTGGCACCTCGTCCTCCAGCTGAGGGACCAGGGGCGCCCCCTGCTACGGCCGGCCCCCGCAGGCCGGGTCGGGCTGTTCGACCTGGAGAGCGACCCGCTCTGCACCAACGACCTCTGCGCGGAGGAGCCGGCGCGCGCCGAGGACCTGCTCGGTGCCCTCCTCGAGAGGCTTCGTGCCCGCGAGCACGAGCCGCTCTCTCGCGAGCGCGCCACCTCCGACGCCGACCTCGCCGAGCTGGCGGCCCTCGGGTACGCGACCGGGGAGGCCGATCGCAGTGAGGAGGCCCCGTGGTTCGACCCCGACTGGAACGTGCGCTCCCTGCTGGACCAGCCCCGCTGAGATCCGGCACCCTCTCCCTCCAACCCCGCCGACCGTGCAGCTCCGCGCCCTCGCAGCCCTCGTCCTCCTGCTCCCCGCCGCCTGCGGCGGGGGTGAGGGCCCCGTGCAGAGGGTCCAGGGCCGTGGCTACGTCCAGCGCCTCGACCTCCGTCCCCTCGCCGAGCCGCCTCCGCAGGAGGCACGCCAGGTGGCCGACTTCGTCCCCTCGCCGGACGATCCGCGCTGGAGTGGGACCGGAACGACCAAGGCCGAGCACCTCCCCGTTCCTCGAGGCGGGGCGCCCGAGGACCGCCTCCCCGAGAACCGTCTGCCCGCCTTCGTGGTTGGGGGCGAGGACCTGTCCGTGCGCTTCGAGGAGACGCTGGAGGCCGGGACGTTCAACGCGGTGATCGTGCACGCGGACGCCTTCGGGACCGCCCCAGAGCGCCTGCGCGTCGTGCTGTGCCGAGGCGAGAAGGAGGTGCTCATCGGGGACTGGATGGAGCTGCCCTCCAGCGAGGAGGGCCCGGTCCCGATCTCGTGCGCCATGCCGGAGGCGCGCGGCCAGCGCGAGGCCTTCGACGCCATCCGCGTCGACCTCTACGGGAACACCAACCTCGTGGCGGTGACGGGGCTGACCCTGGCCCACCTCCCGCTGCGCAGCTTCGCACCGCCCAACGACGACGGTGCCGCCATGATGGCCATCGGCACCGAGGCGCGAGCGGGCTGGACCCTCTCGACCGACACGCCCCTGGCAGCCCGCGTGCGCGTGCCCGAGGGCGCCCGGCTGCGCTACTCGCTGGCCCTGATCCATCGCCTGCGCCGGCCCGACCAGGTGCCGCAGATCGCGGTCCACGTGATCGTGCCGGAGCGCGACCGGCACATCGATCGCCACCAGCTCGAGAACCGCATGTCCGCTCCCTCGAGCTGGCACGAGCACGAGCTGGACCTCTCCCCCTGGGCCGGTGAGGAGGTGGACATCGAGTTCCGCATGCTCGTGCACCCCGATGCCGAGGGCACGGGCTTCGCCTTCGTGGCCGAGCCGACCCTGTCGGTCCCAGGCACCGAGGCCCCCACCGTGCTCCTCGTCACGAGCGACACCCACCGTGCCGACCACGTCGGGGGACCGCTGGTCCGCACCCCTACCCTTGACGCCCTCGGAGCCCGCGGGACGCGCTTCGTGAATGCGTTCACGGCGACCAACGTCACCAACCCGAGCCACGTCTGCCTGATGACGGGCCTGACCCCGCGCGAGACGCGGATCGTCAACAACCACTCCCCGCTGACGGCTCAGGCCGACACCCTGGCCGAGCGCTTCCGGGACGCGGGGTTCCGCTGCTACGCGGCCACCAGCGCCTTCCACCTCCAGGACAGCGAGAGTGGGCTCGGGCAGGGCTTCGACCGCCTCGACGCCCCGCGGTACGACCAGCGCCCCGGCGGGGTCGCGGCCCAGACCCTCGCGCGCTGGATCGACGACGCGGAGGGTGAGCCCCTCTTCATCTGGCTGCACGTGTTCGACGCCCACTCGCCGTACCAGCCCCCCGCGCCCTTCAGCGGCCGGTACTGGGAGTCGGACGTGGACCCGTTCAGCCCGGACACCCCCCTCGGCTACCCCGAGTCGATCGAGCCCCCCCCGCGCCTCGCTGCGCTCCGCGACCCGGACTTCGCCCGCGCGGAGTACCGCGCCGGCGTCGACTACGTGGACGCGACGCTGGGCGAGATGCTCGGCTGGCCGCGGCTCCAGGACGCCCTGGTGGCGTTCACCGCGGATCACGGCGAGTGCTTCGGAGACAACGGGGTCTGGTTCGATCATGCCGAGCTCTATCCCGCCTCGGTGCACGTCCCCCTCCTGCTGGCGGGTCCCGGC
>WTJQ01000290.1 GCA_011524785.1 Planctomycetota bacterium
CGCTCCGCACGTTCGAATCCAGAGCGTCGTAGTCCTCGCAGTCGGGAAGCTGGACCTCGAGCCACTCCCCCACCCTGGCGGTCACCAGCAGCGCAGCCTGCTCCTCGGGACGGGCCTCCCGGACCGTGATCTTGTCGCCCTCCACCCGGGAGACGAGTGCGCGCCCGTCGAGGATGGTGACCTCCCCTTCGAGGCCGGCCAGCGCACCGACACCAACGCTGTCCAAGTGCGTGACGCTCGCCACCTCCACCCGCCCGTGGCTACGCCCCTCACGCAACACCTCACGCATCTCGCCGTAGACCAGGGTCTCGAGCCCACCGTCCGACGGCGCATTCGAAGGTGAGCAAGCGAGTGCCAGCAACGAGAGGGCGGAACCGCAGGTGAGCTTCATCGCGAGGCCAAGCTACGCGATCATGGGCCGAGCGTAGCGCAGGCTGCCCGGATCGCGCCGGGAAGCGCAGCCTCCCCGGCTAGGCTGGCGCCATGCTGCCGTCCCTGCTCGCCGCCGCCCTTGCCGCCGCTCCCCTGGTTCCGTCCCCGGCCCCCCAGCGGCCGCAGGAGCCGACCATCGGCTTCGAGAAGCTCCGCGAGGGGCCGTTCACGCGGCTGCGCGCCCGCTACGGCACCTTCGTCGTGGAGTCGGGCGAGGCGCGGGTCGATCCCACCCACGCGCACCGCGGCTCGAAGTGCCTCCACCTGCTTGGCGGCGACGAGACGGCCGTTCGCTTCGAGGCGGCGCTCGACGACCTCTTCGAGCTGCGCTTCATGGCGGAGCGCTGGACCCGCAACAGCCCCTTCCGGTTCGTGGTCGAGGGGGAGGTGGACGGCGCGTGGAAGGTGCTCCACGACGGGAGCGACTCCATCGTCATCGGCGGCTTCAAGACCCTCGTCCAGGTCCCGGTGCCCGCGGGCGTCCGCACCTTCCGCCTCGTGTGCACGTCGCCGCCGGAGAAGGGGATCCTGATCGACGACCTGCAGATCGTTCCGCGAGCGCCAATGGTGCTCGAGAGCGTGGCGGCGACGCAGCCGGTGCTCCCGGTCCTCGTGGGGCTCGAGCAGAACCCGATCCTGAGGCTCGATCCCACGGTCTCGGGGAACGAGGACCCGGTGAGCATCGACCGGGTCGTGCTCGACCTCGAGGGCACGACGGTCCTCGACGACGTGGTCGACGTCCAGCTGTTCCAGGGCCCGGCGCGCCTGCCCGGCTCGGGGCCGGCAGAGACCTTCGCGGCCGAGGATCGCTTCGGCGAGCCCGCGCTGCCGGGGAAGGGACCGCTGACCTTCGAGGGGTCGTGGACCCCCGGACCAGGACGCGAGCACCTCTGGGTGAGCGTGCGGGTCCGCGAAGGGGCCGACCTGGATGGTCGCGTGGACGCCCGCCTGCTGGGCGTGCGCGCGGATGGCGCCGTGGAGGTCCCCGTGGTGGAGGGGGCCCCGGAGGGAGCGCAGCGCCTGGGCGTCGCCCTGCGCACGGCCGGCCAGGACGGGGTCGCGGTCCATCGCATCCCCGGGCTGGCGACCTCGAACGCCGGAACGCTCCTGGCCGTGTACGACTTCCGCTACCGCGGCTGGGGGGACCTGCCGGGACACATCGACGTGGCCCTCTCGCGCAGCACCGACGGCGGCACCTCCTGGGAGGAGGCGCGCGTGGTCATGGACATGGGCAGCGACCCGGCCTTCGCCCACGACGGCGTGGGCGACCCGGCGATCCTCGTCGACCGCACCACGGGCACGATCTGGATCGTCGCCAGCTGGCACCACGGCAACCTCGGCTGGAATCGCTCGGGGCCGGGGTTCGAGCCCGAGCAGACGGGCCAGCTGGTGCTCGTGCGCTCGGACGACGACGGGGTGACCTGGTCGGAGCCGATCAACATCACCCGCCAGGTGAAGCAGGAGGAGTGGTGCTTCCTCCTGCAGGGCCCGGGCCGCGGCATCACGATGGAGGACGGCACCCTGGTGTTCCCCGCGCAGTACCAGCTGTCCCCGGCCGAGCGTCGCGAGCCGCGCTCGACGGTGCTGTGGTCGAAGGACCACGGGGCGACCTGGTCCCTGGGGACGACCGCCAAGCCCAACACGACCGAGGCCGCGGTGGTCGAGACGCGCACGGGCACGCTGATGCTGAACATGCGCGACAACCGCGGCGGCTCGCGGGCGATCGCGACGACCACGGACCTCGGGAGGACCTGGGCCCCCCACGCAACGAGCCGCAGCGCCCTCGTGGAGCCCGTCTGCATGGCCAGCCTGCTGCACGTGGGCCGCGAGCTGACCGGGCGTGCGGACGGGGTGCTGCTCTTCTCGAACCCCGCCGTCGACCGAGCGCCGCGGCGCCGCATGACCATCAAGGCCTCGCGCGACCACGGCGAGAGCTGGAGCGAGCGCCACCAGGTGCTGCTGGATGCCGGCCAGTCCGCAGGCTACTCGTGCCTGTCGATGGTCGACGCGGACACGGTCGGCATCGTCTACGAGGGCAGCCGCGCCCAGCTGACCTACCAGCGTGTGAAGCTGGCCGAGCTGGGGCTCTAATGCCTCTGGACGCTAGTGCCCGCTGAGCCACCCGAGAGCTCAGCTCTCGTGAGCGCCGAGGTCCGTCAGGACCCCGGGGCTCGAGCCAAGGAGTCCCTGGGTGCTGGGGCCGCCGACGCGTCGCCTGCCCGCGACGTCGCGCGGCAGGGTCTCGCCGCGGAAGCCGTCCCCGTCCAGGTCCGACAGGTCGGCCGGCAGGAGCCCGTTGTCGCCCGCGTCGATGCACGGCGAGTCCCAGCGCAGGCGCAGGTCGCGCGCGGGGCCGTCCACGAAGCGCGGATCCTGGGACACCACGCCGCTCCCGGTCCACGACGGGTCCCCCACGGTCGAGGCGCGCAGGTCGTGGTCGCCGCCCAGCTCAGGGTCCAGGGGCGCCTCGTTGAACCAGACGATCGAGTTGTGGACGTGGGACTCGGCCGCCATCGGGGTCAGCACGCGCGCGTGGATCCCGCCGCTGCGCTCCGTTGCACGGTTGAAGGCCACCGTCGAGCTCTGGAACCAGGCGCGGCCGGCGCCCGCGCTCTGGGAGCCCTGGAGGAAGGCGGCTCCCCCGACCCGGGCCGTGTTGTCGCTGAGGACACAGCTCTGGAGTGCGACGTGGGGCGTTCCGCCCAGCGCGTCCGTCGCGATGGAGTGGACGTAGACCGCGCCCCCGCGGTCCGCGGTGTTGCCGATGAGCCGGCTGCCGCCCACGTGGCAGACAGCGGCCTGGATCCCGAGCGCCCCTCCCTTGTCCGCGGCGTCGTTCCAGCGCAACAGGCAGCGGCGCAGGCGGAAGGTCCCGCCGGCCAGCCAGGCCGCGCCACCCATGCCGGCACGGTTGTCCTCCATGACGCAGTCGGTCATGCGCAGGAAGCCTCCCTCGGCGAGCAGTCCACCGCCCCGCTGGTGGCCGGGCGTGTCTGCGCGCCCCCCCGTGACAGTCAGCTGGTCGAGCTCCGAGGCCTGCACCACCCCCTGGGCAACCTGCAGGGCCGTCGCGCTCCCGAGCGTGACGACGTGGTACGCCGAGCCCTGGCCACCGGCGAGCTTGCCGGACAGGACGGTGGGAGCCGCACCGAGGAGGCGCTCGTCGGCGGAGGCCTCCCACCCCTCGAAGCCGCCCCGTAACCGGACACCACTGGGGACCGCGAAGGTGACGGAGCGCGGGTCCTGCGGATCCGTGCGCCGCTGCGGGGTCCAGGTTCCCTCCGTCAGCCACACCTCGTCCCCATTGGTCGCGCGAACGAGCGCCTGCTCGGGGCGACGGAAGGCGGTCTCCCAGCTCAGGCCGTCCCCGCCCATCGGCGCACCCTTGCGCACGAAGAAGTGAACGGGAGCGTGGTCGAGCGCCCTGGCAGGGGCGGCCGTCAGCAGCACGACGAGGCAGGCGGTGGAGAGGGGGAAGCGCATCGGATCCGTGGGGAGCCGGCATGGGGTGCGCGCGCTCGCCACGGTCTCTATCCCCCCGTCGTGGATCTCCCTTGCGGGGCGAGAACGGAAGGCCCGAAGCGCGTCCCGTCCCTCGGAATTCGCGGCCGCTCGGCCTCGAAGCGATACACGCGATCGACGCGGACGGTCGATGGAACCGCGTTCGCGATCAAGGCCGAGCGCAGGAACCTCCAATGACGGGGCGCGCTCCCGCGGTTGCAGCTCCGCAACCTCGGTTGCCGCACCGTGACCTCGAGGTGCAAC
>WTJQ01000558.1 GCA_011524785.1 Planctomycetota bacterium
ACCGGCGGGTGTTCGAGGAGAGGTCGCTCATGGGTCGGGGCGCCCGGGCCGGGGGCGCGGGCGGAGATGATAGGCGGCCGTCGGCGGCCCCGGCACGGAAATCGAGCGCCTGCGCCTCGATCCGAGCCGCGGCTCCCGGGGTGTGCTGAGGGCGCCGAGGAGGCTACGCTGTGCGTTCTCGGCTCGTGTGGCCGACCTTCACAACGCCCCGCCCGTGTCCCGTCAAGGCTCCCCCATCGAGCGTCCGCTCGCGCCCCTGCCGGGCGCCCGCGTGGCGATGGTCGTCAGCGAGTTCCACGCCGAGCTCACGGGCGCGATGCAGCGCTCGGCCGCGGCCGAGCTGGCCCGCCTCGAGGCCCCGATCGACGAGTCCCTGGTCGCCTGGGTGCCGGGCTCCTTCGAGCTCCCCCTGGTGGCCCGTGCCTTCGCGCGCCGCGACGACGTCGACGCCGTGATCTGCTTCGGGCTCGTGCTGCGGGGCGAGACGAGCCACGACCACTGGGTGGCGGCCGGCGCCCAGGAGGGCATGATCCAGGCCTCCCTGGAGACGGACACCCCGATCCACTTCGGCGTCCTCACCTGCAACACCCTCGAGCAGGCCCGCGCCCGCGCGCTCGCCCCCGAGGAGGGCGGCGAGCAGGACAAGGGGCGCGAGCTGGCGCGTGGCGCCGTCGCGACCCTGCACGCCCTGCGCCTCGCGCGCGGCGAGTCCGGCGCCGACGCCAAGACCCCCACCTCGGCCTCCTGAGTCGCAGCCTCCCATGTCCGCCGTCAAGAAGCGCACCCGGGCGCGCGAGCTCGCCCTCCAGTTCCTCTACCAGATCGACCTGCTCGGGCCGGCGGTCCTCAGCGAGCTGCGGGCCTTCCTCCGGGAGGAGGAGACCGACGCGGAGGCCGTGCAGTACGCCCAGCGCATCGTCGAGGGCGTGACCGCCCAGCGGGACGAGGTCGACGCCGTGATCACCCAGGTGGCCCAGAACTGGCGGATCCACCGCATGGCGGTCATCGACCGCAACGTGCTGCGCATCGGGGCCTGGGAGCTGCTCTACGAGCCCGACGTCCCTCCCAAGGTCAGCATCAACGAGGGCATCGAGCTCGGGAAGCGCTTCTCGACCGCCAACACCGGCGCGTTCGTGAACGGGATCCTCGACAAGGTGCGCCAGATCGCCCACGACCGTGCGGCGGCGGCGGAGGGTGCCGACTGATGGGCCTGCTCGACCGCCTCAAGACCCGCCTCACCCGCACGCGCGCCGCCCTCTCGGACTCCATCTCCGGCTTGTTCCGGGGCGGGCGTCCGATCGACTCCGACCTGCTCGCGGAGCTCGAGGAGGTGCTCTACACGGCCGACCTCGGCCCCCTGGCCACCGAGCTCGTCGAGGAGATCGAGCGCCGCCACCGGCGCGGCGAGCTCAAGGGGGAGGACGACGTGCGCGCCGCCCTGCGGGAGCGGCTCCGGCCGCGCCTCGACGCCGGGGGGGAGCTCACCCTGCAGGACTCCGGCCCCACCGTGATCCTCGTGGTGGGCGTCAACGGCTCGGGGAAGACCACCTCCATCGCCAAGATCGCCCACCGCTTCCGCCAGCAGGGCAAGCGCGTCCTGCTCGGGGCCGGCGACACCTTCCGGGCCGCTGCGGCCGACCAGCTCGAGATCTGGGCCGAGCGCAACGGCGCGGAGATCGTGCGCCAGCACCAGGACGGAGCGGACCCGGCGGCCGTCGCGTTCGACGCGGTCAGCGCCGCCGTCGCGCGCGGGTCCGAGGTCGTGATCATCGACACGGCGGGACGCCTCCACACCCAGAAGAACCTGATGGAGGAGCTCGCGAAGGTGCGCCGGGTGATCACGAAGGTGCTCCCGGATGCGCCCCACCACACGCTCCTCGTGCTCGACGGGACCAACGGCCAGAACGCGATCCAGCAGGCGCGGCACTTCACCGAGGCGGTGGAGGTGACGGGCCTCGTGGTAGCCAAGCTGGACGGGACGGCGCGCGGCGGCGCGGTGTTCGCGATCCAGGAGGCCCTGCAGCTGCCCATTCGCTACGTCGGCCTCGGCGAGGGGCTCGAGGACCTCGAGCCGTTCGAGCCCGATGCGTTCGTCGACAGCATCGTGGGCGCTGCCTCCGCTCCCTCGGCCTGACCCCATGGCGCGCCGCGCAGTCCAGGACCCCGCAGGCCCGGCACGGTCGGAGACGGCCCAGGCCCGGCGCGGCGAGGACGTCCTGCGCGGCGCCCTGCTGGCCCTGCCCGCGCTCGCGCTCGCCCTCCCGGTCCCCGGCCTGCTCGAGGACGTCCCCACCACCGACTCCGCGGCCCCGGGCTGGACGCTGCTGCTGCTGCTCCCCGCGCTGGCGCTGACGGCGCTGACCCAGCGGGCCAGCTGGACGCGTCCGGGGCTCCCGGCCTTGGCGCTCGCGCTCGCCGCCCTCGCGAGTCAGGCCCGCACGCTGCTCGATGCGGGGGACCCCTTCGAGGCGGAGCGAGCCACGGTGAGCCTCTGGGCCGCCTGCGGCCTCGTGCTCGTGGGAAGCCGCCTTGGGAGCGCCGGCCGAGGGGCCCTGGCGACCGCCCTCTGCACCGTGCCGCTCCTCGTCGCGCTCGGAGGGCTCTGGATCGGACACCCCGGCGGACTCGCCGGCAACGCAGGAGACGCGGCCGAGGCCGCGCTCCCTGCGGCGGCCCTGGCCCTGGCGGTCTTCACCCACCGCGAGGGACCCGCCCGAGGGCTGGCGCTGGCGAGCCTGCTCGCGTTCGCGGGCTGGACCGCCTGGAGCGGAGCACGCGTCGCGGTCGTCGGGTTCCTCGCGATCGCTGGCCTGACCGCCGTGGCGTCCGTCGCGCGCCCGGCGCTGCGCCGGCTGGCCCGGATCGGGCTGGTCGGGGCCCTGCTCGTGGCCCTGGGCGCGGGCATCGCCACCTGGACCGCTTCACCCTCCCAGCAGGCCGCTCTCGCCCCGACCACGGGCGCCCCCCCGAGCGCACCGTCGAACTCACTCTCGGACCCACAGGAGGGCGGCCTGCTCTTCCGCCGCCTCGTCTGGGCGACGACTCCGCAACTCCTCACCGACCATCCTCACGGCGTTGGACCGGGCCAGCTGGCGCGCGCCTATCCGCCCTACCGTGATCCGGTCGAGCTCGAGAGCAGTGAGCACCAGCGCACCGAGCCGACCCCGGTGGACGTGGAGCACCTGCACATGGACGCGCTCAACTGGCTCGCGGAGCAGGGCCTCATCGTGGGCGGCCTGCTCGTCGCGATGCTGCTGGCGGCCGGGCTCCGGGCGCTGCGCGTGCTGCTCGGTGCCGATCCCACCCTGACGCCGGCTGCCCTCGGAGTGCTGGCCGCGCTCGCCACGGGGCTCGTGAACGCGCCCTGGAGCCAAGGGGTCCTGGCACCAGCCGTCGGCCTCCCGCTCCTCGGCGCCCTCTTCGCGCCCGGTCGCCTGCCGTCGCGCCGCGGGTTCCGCCTGGGCCCCGAGGGCGCCGTGCTCGCGTTCGCGCTGGCACACGCGGCGTCCGCCTGGGCCCTCGCCCAGCACGGAAGCGCCCTGGCACGACTGGCGAGCGCTACCGTCGTCGTCCGCACGCCCGAGGGCCTCGAGGAGACGCGGCTCGACCCCGCGCCCGCGCGCGCCGCGGTGCGCGCGGCGCTCGAGGCCACCCCGACCTCGGTCGAGGCGCTCACGCGGAGCGCGCGCCTGGGCGATCTCGACGCTGCCGGACGCCGGGCCGTCCTCGAGCGCATCCTGCTCCTGCGCCCCCACCGGCGAGCGGCCCTCATCGACCTCGCCAACCTCGAGGCCCGCGAGGGCAACCTCGACCGGGCCGCGGACCTGCAGGAGCGGGCCCGCGCCGTCGATCCCGACTCGCCCCTGCTCGCGCGCAACGCCCTCGTGCTGGCCCTCGATCGTGCGGATGCTGGGGCGGTCACGCGCGCCGTGGAGGACGTGGTGCGGGTCGGAGCGGGCTCTCCAGCCGACCTCGGCAGCCTGCTGACGCGTCGGCTGCTGGCCGGGGAGGCCGGGTGGTGCGGCCCGCTCGCGAAGGCCACCGGGGAGTCCCTCGTGCTCGAGGACCCGGTCGCGTGCCTCGACGCGGCCCGCCGGGCCCGCGAGGAGGGACGCGAGGCCCGCGAGCAGGCGCTCCTCGTCGCCGCCCATGCCGGGTTCGCCGCGGACGCGGCGGCGAAGGGTGATACCGGAGGGGCGGTCCGCAGCCAGCGGCAGGCCCTGCGGGCGTCGGCGCGCGGGCTCGAGCTGCTCGGGACGAGCCAGCCGCGTGGCGCGCGACGCCTGCGACTCGGCCTTGCCGGCGCCCTCGCCCAGGACGGCGACGAGGAGGCTGCTCGGGCGGAGCTGGAGGGCCTCGAGCCCAGCGCGCGGGACCTCGTCCAGCTGCCCGCGCCGTTCGCGGAGGGACTCCTGCGCCTCGGCGTCCTGCAGGGATCCCGGACTGCGCGCTGAGCGCCTTCCGCGCCCACGCGGGCACTGCGGCAGGCCGGCCCAACAGAATGGCGACATGACTCGTAGCTCCCGTGCGTCACAATGGACGCCGAGGAACGAACCATGAGCGATCAAGCCCAACGAACGGTCCTCGTCGTGGAGGACGAGGAGGCCCTGGCCGTGGGCCTGCGTGACGCCCTGCTGCACGGAGGCTTCGAGGCCACTGTCGTCGGTGACGGTGTCCAGGGTCTCGAGGCGGTCCGGACCCAGCAGCCCGACCTCCTCGTGCTGGACCTCATGCTCCCGGGCATGAGCGGGCTGGAGGTGCTCAAGGCCCTTCGCGCCGAGGGGTTCCGCACGCGCGTCCTGATCGTCACCGCCCTCGCGGACGAGGAGGACCTCCTGCGTGGCTTCCAGGCCGGTGCGGACGACTACCTCACGAAGCCCTTCTCCCCGCGCGAGCTGCTCGCGCGCGTCGAGGCCCAGTTCCGCCGGGTCGAGATGGACGCCGCGCCGCCGGAGATGCTGCAGCTGCCGGGCGGGATCGAGGTGGACCTCGCGCGACTCGAGGTGCATCGCGACGGACAGGTCCTGCCGCTGACCCCGCGGGAGGGTGACATCCTCAAGTACCTCATCCGCCACCGGGACCGCGTCGTGACGCGGGACGACCTCCTGCTGGACGTGTGGCACTACCAGAGCGCCAACGTCGAGACGCGCACCGTCGACATCCACATCGTGGGGCTGCGGCGGAAGGTGGAGCCGGACCCCGCGCAGCCCAGCCTGATCCAGACGGTCCGCGGCAAGGGCTACCGTTGGCACGAGTCCGCCTGAGCCGCGGCACCCAGCGCACGGCGCTGGTCCTCTACGCCCTGCTGGTCGTCCTGCCGGGCTTCGTGTTCGGGGGCCTGCTCTGGCGCCAGCTGGATCAGGACCACGCCGAGCAGCGCGACCGCGCTCCCGACGAGGTGCGCGATGCGGGGACGCGGGTCGCGACCTTCGTCACGGATCGGATCCGCACGGTGCTGGACGGCGAGGCGCAGCGCTCCCCCCTCGACTTCCGGCCCGACCGCGCCGAGCTGGACGAGGCGGGCCGCCTGCTGGTGACCCCCTCGACGCTGGAGGTCGCGCGCCGGCCAGAGGGGCTCCTCGGGTGGTTCGCCCACGATCCGGACCTGGCCGACGGCGAGCGCCTCAGCATCTTCCAGGGGCGTGGCCCCCGGGACCGCGCCCTGGGCCGCGAGCTGCGCGGCCTCCTCGAGGACGAGCTCCGGCGCTCCATCGAGGAGCAGTCCCTGCGCGACCTCCTGCGCCCGCCGCTGGGGCTGGACCGCCCTGGCCGCGACCTCCCGCGCTCCTCGCTCGAGGAGCGCGACCAGACCCGGGTCGAGGTCCCCCTCGACCGCGCGGTGGCGGCGTTCCACCCGCGCACCACCGAGGACGGGCGCCTCACCTGCGCCTTCGACGACCTGCGGGCCGCAGCCAGCGCGCTCGGCGTCGACCAGCTGACCCTGCGGGTCGGCCCCCTGGAGCTGCGGCTCGCCCGGACGGCCGAGGGACGGGACTGCGTCCTGGCCAGCCGCGTCGTCGTCCTCGAGCCCGTCGACGTTCCTCCCCGCGCGCGCCGGGAGGCCTTCTGGCGCTGCCTCGAACCCCTCCGGCGCGAGCAAGCCTGGCTGCAGGGCTTCGTCCTCGATGCGGGCTGGGTCCGCACGGCCCTGGTGGAGGAGGCACGACGCAGCGTCCTCAACGCGGACGAGGTCCTCACCCCCGTGGTGCCCGGCCTCGGAGCCTCCGCGGCGAGTGCGACGGACTCCGGGAAGGGCCCCGCGGCAGCGGGCGCGGTCCTCGACACTTCTCCCGCCTCGCGCTGGGTGGTGCACGAGTGCTCCCCCCTGGCCGACCTCGGCGTGCGCTTCCCCGTGCCCGAGGACGAGCTCTTCTATCGCCTCCGGGTGGCGCGGGACCAGGGGGAGCTCGAGGCGCGGCAGCGGGACCAGCTGCTGTGGTTCGGCGCGCTGGCGCTCGTGATGATCGTCTCGCTCTCGGTCGGGCTGAACCTGCTGCTCTCCAGCCTGCGCGCCAGCATGGAGCAGGCGCGCCGCACGGAGAACTTCGTGGCGGCCGTCACGCACGAGCTGAGGACCCCCATCGCCGCGGTGCGCATGTACGGCGAGATGCTGCGCGACGGCTGGGTGGCCGAGCCCGAGCGGCAGCAGGACTACCTGGGCCGCATCCTCTCGGAGACGGGACGGCTCTCGAACCTGGTCGAGCGCGTCATCGACAAGCGTCGGCTGGCCGAGGCGCCTCCTGACCCCGAGCCCGGCGACCTCGCACTCGAGGTCAGGACGGTCCTCGAGGAGAGCGGCCTGCTCGCGGAGGGCGACGTGCGTCTCGTGACCGAGGAGGAGTCCCTCGCGGCCCTGCTCATCCCCGTGGGCGTGCGCGCCCTCGTCCTCAACCTGGTCGAGAACGCGCGCAAGTACGCGGACGCCGGTGACGAGCCCATCCTCGTGCGCGTGGCGACCGACGCGGGCCAGCCGATCCTGGAGGTCGCGGACCGCGGTCCGGGCATCCCGGCCTCCGAGCGCCGGCGCGTGCTCGAGCCCTTCGTCCGCCTCGGCGACGAGGCCACGCGGACCGCCCAGGGAACCGGCCTCGGGCTGCACCTGGTGGCCCAGTACACCCGCGCCATGCGCGCGCGGCTGCAGCTGCTGGACCGCCCGGGCGGCGGCCTGCGCGTGGTGGTGCGCTTCCGCCGACCGCGCTCGGCCTCCTGATCCTCCGGCCCCCTGGACCCCTCGTCCCGGCGCGAGCGCTCCAAGCCGCCCACGGGCCCCGGCCTCGGAGCCGCTGTCAGGAGTGGCATCCAGACGGCCGCCGTGCGGCGTCAGGGCAGCGCGCCTCCCCCACCAAGCAGGCGGCCCGCGCCCGCCGAAGCAGGACGCGGGCCGCGCGTGGGGCTGGCCGAGGCGTCACTCCTCGGACGGCTCGCCCGGGGAGGGCTCCTCTGCGGGGACCTCCTCAGTCGTCCGCCCGACCCACTGCACGTTGAACGTGCGCTGGAACCACTCGCTGCCCGGGTAGAGGGCCTTGCGCAGCTCCTGGGCCGACTCGGCGCGCAGGGTGTCCCGCAGGTTCAGGACGTCCTGGGCCTTCATCTTCACCTTGGGGTCCGCCTCGCGCTTGTCCTTCATGCGGACCAGGTAGGCGTTCTCGCCGCTCATGTCCTTGCGCGGGTAGCCGACCTGACCCGGCTCGAGCTCGAACAGATCGAGCTGGCCGCGCAGGAAGCGGTCGACCGCGAGGGCCTGGGTCGGGTCGTCGTTGGGCCACTCGTTCTGGCCCCGGAACGGACGCTCGACGACGGTGAAGTTCGCGAGGCCCGCCTGCTCGCGGAGCACGCCCGCGTCCACGGTCGGCGTCCAGCGCTCGAAGGGAACCGGCTCACCGTCCTCACTGGTCTCGCGCTCGGCGCAGAGCTCGAGGATGCCGTTGAGGCTGTCGACCGCGATGTCGACGGCCTGCTGGGTCGCCCACTCCTCGAGCACGTCCTCGCGGATCTCGTCCCAGGGCTTGCGCACCGGGTCGACCTTCTCGACGAGGCGGGCCAGCACGATGGCGCCCTCCTCGATCTGAGCGCGCGGCAGGAAGCTGCCGGCGGTCTGGAAGGTGAGCTGGTTGGCCAGGCTGCGGCCGCCCCACCCCTCGATCTCGTAGAGGTCGGAGCGCTCCTGGGGAGCCTCCATGGCGACCGTCGAGAGGCCGAGAGCCGCGGCCTCGGCGAGCCAGTCGATCTCCTCGCCCTCGGCCGCGGCGCCGGCGCGCTCCCGCACGTCGGTGAGCATGGCCGTCATGGCGTCCCAGAGCGCGGCCTCGGTCGTGGCCTGGTCCTGGACCTCCTCGAGGTCGTAGTAGAACTTGGTCGGCGCGGGCGGCGTGTCGTCCTCGACGGTCGGCTCGTCCCCCTCTGCCTCGGCGGTGTCCGCCTCGGCGTCGTCGCCGGCCTCCTCCTCGGTCGCGGCGTCCTGGGCCGTTTCCTCTGCGGTGTCGGCCTCAGGCGCGGCGTCCTGGGGCGTCTCCTCGGGGGCCGGCTCCTCGGCAGGGGCCTCCTCAGAAGGAGCCTCCTCCGCGGGCGCCTCGTCCGCGGGCGCCTCGTCCTGGGCGGCCTCGGCCGGAGCCTCTGCCCCGTCCTGCACGCCCTGGTCCTCGGTCTCCTCCTGGGGGAACCGGAAGCGCGTCATGCGCGCGGCGTTGTAGTAGAGCTCGGCACGCGCGGCAGCGTCGGTGCCCTCGGCGGCGGGGTACTTCTCGAGGAGGGCCGCGCCGTCGAACTCGGCGTCGAGCGGGAGCCAGGCCACCTCGGCCTGGACCTGGATCTCGGTCTGGTACTTCTGCTGGGAGAAGGGCGGCTGCTCGTCCAGCCAGGCCTGGAGCTCCTCGTCGGAGGGCGCGTTCGCCTTGGCCTGCTCGACGTAGTCGGTGCGCTTCAGCTCGATGTACTGGAAGGCGTACTCGGGGTTGTCCTCCTTCCAGGTGCTGACGACCGTCTCCGGGTCGGCGTAGGCCGCTCCGGTGGACAGGATGCGCCCGAGCATCTTCGTGGGGCGCAGGCCGTCCCGCAGCACGCGGGTGATCTCGCGAGCGTCACGCCGGTACTGCCGCGCGACGGCCGTGACGTACTCGTCGGTGAAGCCGAAGGCCCGGAGGGTCCCCACGTACTCGGCGTCGGAGGTCGCCATGCCGCTGCTCGCAGCCAGGGAGTCCATCACCTGGTAGAGCACGACGTCCTCGTCGGTCACCCGCGGGCGCGTTGCCTCGGGATCCGCCGGCGTCCAGAGCCCTGCGCTCATGAGCAGCGCGAGGTCCCGCTTCTGGGCCGTGAAGTCGGCGAGGTTCGTCTCGTGGCGCGTCCCGCTGATCGGGTCCTGCCAGACGAGGTAGGTCTCGGTGCCGCGCGCCTGGCCACCGCCCCCGAGGACGTTCTGCACCTGGTCGCCCACGGTGAAGATCACCAGGACGAAGAGCATGAGGCCGAGCACGAGCAGGTAGGTGGTCCGGCTCCGCTCCTTGGGGACGATGATGAGGTCGTCCTCGGCGGTCTGGGAGGCGGGCGTTTGGTTCGGGTCCTGGGTCATCCGAGGCTCCTTGGAGCGCGCAGAACCCCCTGGGAACGGGGGACTTGGGGGCGCTCGGGAAGGGGGCGGAGAAGTCTACGGGCACCTCTGGAGGGGGCGCAAGGAGCCCCGGGGGCCCCACAGCACACTCCAGCGGAGAGGGAGGTCAGTCCCTCGTCAGTTCGGCATCCCGCGGCAATTCCTCAAGGCTCCCAAGGCTGAATCGGTCCAGGAAGTCCTTGGTCGTGCCGTACTCCAGGGGGGCTCCGGGCACCTCGGCCCGCCCCGTGACCCGCACGAGGCCGCGATCCACCAGGGTCCGCAGGATCGGGCCGGCCTGGACGCCGCGCACGGCCTCCACCTCGGCCTTCGTGACCGGCTGGCGGTACGCCACGATGGCGAGGGTCTCGAGGGCCGCCCCGCTGATGCGCTCCGGGCCGCTCTGGCCGCTCAGCCGGCCAATCACGTCCCCGCACTCGGGGGTCGTCAGGAGCGTCCAGCCGCCCTTGAGCTGCCGGACCTGGAAGGGAAGTCCCACCTGCTCGAGGCGCTGGCCGAGCGCCTCGACGGCGGCGCGGACGCGCGCCGAGCGCGGGCGCTCCAGCAGGGCGCGCAGGCGACCGTCGGAGAGGGGCTCGGGGGAGGCGAAGAGGAGGGCCGCGGCCTCACGGACGAGCTGGTCGTCGCTCTTGTCCTCGCCAGGGCCGGGACCGCGCGACTCGGGAGCCTCCTCCAGATCCCCATCGGCGGCGCTCTCGGCAGCCTCGGGCTCCGCGTCCCCGCCCGCAGGCTCGTCCACGCCCTCCGCGAAGGGGGCATCGGCGGCCGGCTCCGCCTCGTCGGCGGGGGTGAGGGGCTCCTCGGTCATGGGTGCAGGATCCTGCGCGGACCCCGTCGGATCAAGCCCGCATCACCGGGACCCGCTGGCGCCGTCCCCCGACGCGGGGTCGCCTGGGACCGGCTCGCCGATGAGCCGCAGCAAGGGGTCCGTGTCGACCTCGTAGCGGTCGACCATGGCGTCCTTCCACTGCCAGTACTCCGGGTCGGAGATCGGCTCCTCCTCGAGGCTGGCGAGGACCAGGCGGCCGACCGCCGGCCAAGGCCCCGCCTGAGGCACCGGCGCGCCGTCGACCCGCACGAAGAGCCAGCGCCCCCCCTGCTCCAGCGGTCCACCCACCTGCCCCACCTCCGTGTGGAACGCCAGGCGGCTGATCGCGGAGGTGGTCCGGAGCACCGCCGGGATCCGCCCGCCCTGCTCGCCGGAGGCGTCCCCGCTGTGAGCGCGCGCGAGGTCCGCGAACTCCTCTCCCTGGAGCAGGCCCGCCACGACGCGGTCCGCCGCCTCCCGGTCGTCGCACAGGATCACGGAGACCTCGCGGCGCTCCTGGGCCAGGGTGAAGGCGCGGACGCAGCGCTCGGCCAGCAGCTCGACGACGGCGCTCCGCTCGGCGGCCTCCAGGTACCGGTCGGGGTCGAGCCCGACCTCCCGGCGCAGGAAGGCGCGCAGGTCGGTGCTCCCCGCCCGACGGACCTGCTCCTC
The DNA here is from genome assembly GCA_011524785.1 of Planctomycetota bacterium. Taxonomy (GTDB): domain Bacteria; phylum Planctomycetota; class UBA1135; order UBA1135. Next base: position 11,088 of record WTJQ01000558.1, read on the forward strand.
GATGCGCGCGCGCACGTCGCGCGCGGCAGCCTCCACCTCCACGCCCTCGAGGGCGAGGTCGAGACGCGTGGCCTCCGCGACGACGAGGCGCTCGAGGACGAGCTCGTCCAGGTAGCGGCGGACCACGGCGGACTCGCGTCGCGTCCAGGCCTCGACGAGCTCGTCGACCCCGATCGACTGCCCCGCCACGCGGGCGACCTCGGGGACGCCGCTCCTCGCGGGCGCGTCGACCCCAGCGGCGCCTGCATCGGGTGCGAGACGCGCCGTGGCGGGGGCCGCCGGCTCGGGCTCTGGCCGGACCTCGAGCGCGGGACCCTCGACCTCGGGCGGGGCCTCGGCCGGTCGCGGGCGGTTGCCGCCGCTCGCGCAGGCGAGCAGCGGCAGGGCGAGCGCGAGGGCTGCGCCCCTCATCGGTAGTAGACGCGTCGCACGGAGCCGATGCCCCGGCAGACCGCACAGGGCTCGAGCTGCGTGCCCCCGTCCTGACCCGTGCGCCCGCCGACGGTGATGGTCTCGCTCACGCCGCGGCCGCCGCAGCCGGAGCAGCGACGGAGGTACGGGCGCTCCCGCAGCTCGAAGTCCCCGCCGAACTCCACGTAGTAGGCGTGCAGCCACTGGGCGCGTGCGTCCACCGACAGAGCCTGCCAGCCGGCCTGGATCGAGTCGGCCTTCTCGGCGCTGGACTGGGCCCGCCGGGCGCGCTGCTGGTTCTCGAGGAAGCGCTTGATCTTCTGCTCGAGCGCCGCGCGCTCGGCGTCCTTCTCCCCACCTCCGGTCTGGGCCTGGGCGGACGCCGAGGCGGGGATCCCGGCCAGGGCGCGGTCCTCCCCCAGCAGCCACGTGCCGTTGCCGTAGCTCGCCTGGGCGTAGCGACCGCGCTCGCGCAGGACCCAGAGGGCATCGAGCTGCTCGAGCTCGAGCTCCTCGGCCAGCACCTGGGCATCGGCCAGCACCCGCTCGCGGATCTCCTTGCCGAGCTCCTCGACCGCGTAGGCGGCCGCCGCCTCGAAGGCGCGGTCCCCCACGCCGGCGCGGGTCAGGCGCCGCGCCCAGTAGCTCCACTTGCGGTCCACCAGCTCGACCAGCGCACGCTCGCGCGCCCGCAGGAGGTTCGCCTTGGCGCGCTGGGCCTCCTCCAGGAGCGGGCTCTCCGGGAAGGTGCTGGCGAAGGCGTCGAGCCGCGCCATGGCGTCGTCGAACTGCCCGCGCCGCTGCAGCAGCTGGGTCTCGTGGAGGTAGTCCACCTGCTCCTGACGCTGCGCCTTGGCTTGAGCGCGCTCGAGCTGCATCGCGACCTCCTCCGCGTCCTCGACCTCGAGGGCCAGGGCCGCCTCGTAGTGGCGCACCGCCGAGACGTAGTCGAGGATCCGCTCGCAGTAGGTGGCCAGCGCCAGCTGGGCGGCGGGGTCGTCGGCCGCGGTGCGGGCGGCCTCCTGCGCGTAGAGCTGGTCCCGCGAGTACACGTCGAGGGCCGGCACCTGGACGCCGCCGGTGATCGAGGCCACCGTGCGCTTCGGCACGACCTGGACGTTGCCCTCGCGGCGCACGACGAACGAGTCGCCCTCACCGCTCTCGATGACGCCGAGGATCTCGGAGCCGTTGGTCAGCACGAGGCGATCCACGTCGATGAGCAGCTCCTCGGCCTCCACCTCGATGTAGCCCCAGTCCCGGCGCAGGGCCTCGGCCTGGACGGGGTCCATCAGGGCCCAGGGCAGGCGCACCATGCCGCCGTGCTCGATGCGGCGCAGGACCAGGCCCTCGTCGTCGTGCTCGACCACCTCGGCCCAGTGCAGCGCGCCACTGCGCAGCTGGATCGGGACGACCTCGCGCGGGAGCACGGGCCGGAACGGCGCCGGGGCATCGAGCCCCTCCTCGGCGTCCCCGGTCCCGTCGAGCGGGGCGGGGTCCTGGAGCAGGGCCATGGCGGGGGTCGCGAGGGCGACGAGGAGTGCGACGGTGGAGCGGATCCGGGTCATGGTGCATCTCCCAGGGCTTCGGAGCCCAGGAACCGGCGGCGCATGCGCTCGCCGAAGGGGACCTCCCTCAGCACGAGGGAGGTGTAGGTCCGGGCGCGCTGGACGCCACCCGCCGACCAGCGGACGGTGACGTCGAGGCGGTACTCGAGCGGGTCGCCGCTCGAGGTGGTCGGGCCCTCGAGGAGGGGCTCGGCGCGGGCGCTGTAGATGACGCCGGGGGCGCCCGGGACGTCTCGATCGACGACCTCGACCGGGTCCCCCACCGAGCCGTCCTCCTCGAGCGGGAACAGCCCCACCTCGAGGTCGGCCATCACGGCGTCCAGGGCGGCCGCGGAGGCGGCGCGCAGGGCCGCGGTCCGCGTCAGGGCCGCGCCGAAGGTGAGCATCCCCAGCAGGGCGCCCATGCCCAGGGTCAGGACGCCCACGGCCAGCACGACCTCGAGCAGGGTGAAGCCGGCGCTCCGGCTCGCTGCGCGGGGCGCGACCCTCATCCGCCCAGCCTCCAGTCGTCCTCGTGCAGCAGGATCGGGACCTCGGTCTCGACCGACGCGCCGTAGTGCACCAGGGCGCCGGCCGGCAGCTCGTGGGCCGCCGTCTCGCGCGCGCCGCGGCGCACGCGGATGCGCCCGGGGTCGATGCCCAGCACCTCCATCCACTCGCCGTCGATCAGCACGTAGCTGCCCGGCTCGGGCACGCGGCGCTCGTCGTCGACCTGCAGCTGCGTCTGCACGGCGGTGGCCGCATCGAGCAGCCGCGTGCGGCGCTTGATGTCCTTCTCGCGCTCGAGCTCGAGGACCAGCCGCACGCGGCGCGGGAGCAGCGGACGGCCGCCGAAGGCCGGCATCCCCTTGCCCAGCTCGTTGCGCGCGTGGAGCTCGGGGTCGATCCGGTCCGCCGCCCTCGCGTCCCACGCCGTGCAGGCGTCCGCGAGCCGGGGACCGACCTCCCAGCCGTTCGAGAGGACGGTCGTCTGCGTCGCGAGCTCGACCCCGAGCCAGAGCACGCCGGTCGCCACGTCGTCGAGGACCCCGTCCTCGGGACGCCCGCCGGAGAGCAGGGCCGGGTCGAGCAGGCTGTCGCGCCCGAGGTCCCCGAAGAGCCGCTCGCCGCGCAGGAGGCGGCCGCGGAACCGGTCGGGGCCGGCGTCGTCGGGGACCAGCACCCAGGCGACCTCGACCAGGCCCGTGGCCTCCGGCAGGGGGCCAGCGGGGGCGCGGCCGTCCGGGGCCGAGGTCGGAACGGGAGCCTCGCCATCGGCCGCGGCGAACGCGGCGGCCTCCTCGGCCGCGCGGGCCTGGAGCTGTTGGACGGCCGCGGCGCCGACCTGGCGGACGAGGCGCAGGCGTGGCCAGGCTCGGTCCGCGAGCCCGTCCGCGTCGTGGTCGAAGGGCTGCCAGTCCACGAGCAGGTCCCCGCTCGCCCCGCCGTGGAGGTTGCGGAGGTCGTCGGCCATCAGCCCCAGCAGCGTGTTGGTGCGCTCGACGCCGTCGCGCCGGACCTCGGCCTTGGACCACATGTCGAGCGTGAGGTCGAGGAGCCGCACCAGACCCGTCACCACGAACGCCGCCAGCAGCGTCGCGGTGAGGAGCTCGACCAGGGTGAGGCCGCGTCGTCCGTTGCGGGGTCGGCTCATCGGTCCACGCTCCCCAGGACCCGCGAGGGGGCCTCGTAGGACACGCCCAGCCAGTTGAAGCGCGGGGTCGCGCGCCAGCCGTGGGCCGTGCCGAGGATGGGGTCGAAGCTGCCGGCCGGGTACTCGACGAAGAAGCGCCACTCGAGGCGATCGGCCACGACCTCGAGCGGGAGCTCACGGCCCCCGTCGTCGTCGTAGAAGCGGAACAGGCCCGGCGCGTCGCTGGGCTCGGCGTCCCAGGGCGTGCTGGGGTCGGAGCGCACGAGGACGCCGATCCGCGCGCCGCCCGCGGGGGGCGGCTCGCTCTCGAAGGCGAAGGTGTCCCAGTAGCCGCCGGGGCGCGAGCGCTCGAGGCCCAGGTAGGCCAGCTCGGGCGCGTCGGCCCGAGGCGTCCAGCGATCCCAGTAGCGGAAGGGGAACAGGATGACCGGCGCGCCGGCGGCGTGGCTCGCCGGGGCCGTGCCGTAGCGGCCGCGGAAGAGCCCGTTGCCGTTCTGGTCCTGCTGGCCGGGCTCGGTCGACGTGCGCGGCATCACCAGGGCGCCGCCCTCCAGCCGCGTGTAGTGGATCAGCTCCCCCTCGATCAGGACGGTCCCCGTCTGCGGGAAGCCCTGGGCATCGGTGATCGGGAGCACGCCATCCGCGGCGCTGATGCCGCCCGCGAGGGTCGTGACGGGCATCCAGTCGAGCACGTGCACCGACTCGGTCAGGACGTGCGGCTGCACGTCGGTCCCGAGCAGCCCGCGCCCGAGCGCGCCGACGACGATCACGCCCTGGCCGGGGTCGAGCGCCTCGTAGCAGACGATCTCCTCCCCCACGCGGAGGAGGCCCGCGTCCTGGGGCAGCCGATTCAGCACGTCGGCCGGCTCGCCGAGGATCCCCTGGGGCGCACGCAGCTGGCGCTGGAGCACCGGGAAGAAGGTCCCGTCCGCGGGGACGTCGGCCGCGAGCACGAGCGCGCCGCCCTGGGCCGCGTGCGCGGGCTGGCTCCCGCCGAACCCGATCCCGAACAGCCGCTCGGGGAACAGCACCTCGTCCACGACGGCGTCCGCGGTGCGGCCGCGGTCCTGGAACTCCCCGCCAACGACGACGCCGGCCACGGTGCGCGGTCGCTCGCCGCTCGGCTGACGCACGATGCGCGCGCGGAGACGCGGGTCGGCTGGAAGAGGGCCCTGCACCCCCGGGTCGACCGCGGCGATCGGCTCGACCAGCGGCGCGTTGAAGGCGAGCAGGGTCTGGAAGCGCTCCTGCGGCTCGGTCTGGACGTACTGCGCCTCGGCCGCGGGGATGACGGCCCCGCCGCCCGCGGGGTCGACGTCCCAGCCGTAGAGCGGCCGCTGGGCCGCGGCGCGGTGCGCCCGGTGGACCGTCATCGGCCATCCCGGATGCGTGGGATCGGAGGTGGAGACGAAGACGCGGTCCTGGGCGCCGGGCCGGCCACGGCTCAGGTCGCCGGGGGTCAGGTGCCAGACCGGGAGGACCGGCGTGCTCGCGGGGTGGTCGTGGGACGAGGTCCCCAGCACGCCGCGGAAGCGGAAGAAGGACCCCACCGAGCGGGTGAGCGGGAGCTCGAAGTCCTCGGCCGCGCCGAGCCGCGGCTCCCAGATCGTGCCGGCCACGCGCGGAGCAGCTCCGGCGGCCGCGGCCGAGGAGGCGACCGAGCTCGCGGGCGCCGGAGCTGCTCCGCGCGTGGCCGGCACGATCTGGGAGCCGCGGCTC
>WTJQ01000194.1 GCA_011524785.1 Planctomycetota bacterium
GAGGTCCCCATCGACGCCGCGCAGGGGTGCGTCCGGACGGGTGGGGCTGCTCCCAGGCTTCGGACCGCGCTGCGCGCTGGCCGGAGCGGCCGCGCCGAGGACGGTCGCGGCGGTGAGGAGGAGGGTGATTCGATTCATCAGCTGCAGGGGCGTGCGGTGTGGCCGCGGGGGCCCGCCCAACAGGGAACGCTAGCCCTGCACCGCTGCCCTGGCGCTCGACTCCACCAAGCGGGAAATCCCTTCCGGGGGGAACGCCTCGGTTCGAGACATGGGTCCCTCCTCGACGGGCTCACCGTCCCGGACCTGGGACGGGCGGGGGGTCTCCGCCCCCGTGCTTCGCTTGGCAGACTGCGCCTCATGCAGACCCCCTCCGTCCTCTGGGGAGCCGTGCTCGGCTTCCTCGCCGTGGCGCTCGGCGCGTTCGGAGCCCATGGGCTGGAGGAGGTCCTCGCCGAGGGAGAGCGTGCCGAGTGGTGGGCGACCGCCGTCCAGTACCACCTGGCCCATGCGCTGGCCCTCCTCATGACGGGTCTGGTGGCGGAGCACACGGGCCGGGGCCACGGCCGCGGCGCCATGCGCTGCTTCCTGCTCGGCACCGCGATCTTCTCCGGCACGCTCTACGCCATGGCCCTCGGCGGCCCTCGCTGGCTCGGGGCGATCACGCCGCTGGGCGGCACGCTCCTGCTGGCCGGCTGGGTCCTGCTCGGCCTGGCGACGCGTCCGCGCAGCTGAGGCGCGTCCGGTCCGTACGTCCGGAGTGGGGATCAGCGCCGCGGCCAGGCCGGCCACGAGCCGCGCTCGACCTCGGCGGCGTAGGCCGCTGCGAGGCGTGCGGTCCACGGGCCGGGGAGGCCCTTGCCCACGGGGGCTCCATCGATTCGCACGATCGGCACGAGTCCGCGCACCGAGGTCGTCAGGAAGGCCTCGTCCATGGCTCCGACCTCGTCCCGGTGCACGGCCTCCTCGCGGACCTGCATGCCGAGCGCGCGCCCTGCGGCCAGCACGGTCTCGCGGGTGATCCCCGGGAGGACCCCATGACCGGCCGTCCGGAGGCAGTTCCCCTGGACGAGGAACAGGTTGCTCATCACGCACTCGAGGAGCAGGCCCTCCCGGTCGACCAGGATCGACTCGTAGTCGTCCTCGAGCTTGGGCCGGGCCGCGCGGGCCGCGATGAACGCGGTCCCCTTCACCTCGGGCGCGCTCCGCTCGAGGCCATCGGCGATGCGGACGGCGACGCCGCTGGCGTACACCTCGGGGGAGGGGAGGACGAGCGGACGGAAGGAGTAGAGCGTGCGCGTGCGCGCCCCCAGCTCCTCCGCGGGCTTGGCGCAGAGATCGATCCGCACCTTGGCCTCGTGGCCATAGGCACGCGTCGTCGCGTCGAGGCCCTGCCGGAACGCGTCCTCGTCGAAGGGGGGCAGCCCCGCGCTCGCACACCCCTGCTCGGCGCGCGCGCAGTGCTGCTCCAGCCGGAAGAAGCGCGCCTCGCCCCGGGTCCGCAGGGCCTCGTAGACGCGGTCGGGCAGGAACTGCAGGCACCGCTCCAGGCCGGCGGGACCTCCGGGGATGGACAGCTCGCGCGCGGCTCCCGCGTGGAACTCGAACAGCTTGGGCTCGGCTTCGGGCATGGCGGGCCTCGTGTGCCGCTCAGAGGCCCGAGGCGACCATCGCCTCGAGGGCCGTGGCGAGGATCTCGAGCTCGTCGTCCGTCGTGCAGGCCGGGGGCAGGGCGTAGAGGGTGTCGCCCAGGGGCCGCAGCAGTGCTCCGTGCGCGAGGGCCACCTCGCGAAGCGCGCGCGAGCGGTTCGACAGGTAGCCGTGGGGCTGGCCCTCGGGGCCGGCGAGCTCGAAGGCGAGGGCGCCGCCCACGCGCCTCAGGTCGCGGACGCGCGGGTCCGAGGTGAGTCCCGCCAGCCGCTCGTGCAGCCGTGCGCCCAGGCGGGCCAGGAGCGCGGGCGTGTGCCGCTCCTCGACCAGGTCGAGCGAGGCGAGGGCAGCCGCACAGCCGACGGGGTGGGCGGTGAAGGTGTGGCCGTGGAAGAAGGCGCGGGAGCGGTCCTCGGAGAGGAAGGCCTCGAAGAACTCCTCGCGCGCCATGGTGACCGACATGGGGAAGAGGCCCCCCGTCAGTCCCTTGGCAAGGCACAGGATGTCCGGGGACACGCCCTCGCCCTGGCACGCGAACAGGTGCCCCGTGCGGCCGAAGCCGGTCATGACCTCGTCGGCGATCAGCGGGATGCCTCGCTTGGCGGTCACCTGTCGGAGGGCGCCGACGAAGCCCATGGGCTGGATGCGCATGCCGGCTGCTCCCATGAGCCGCGGCTCCAGGATCACGCCGGCCGCGCGATCCCCGAGCTCGTCCAGCGCCCGCACGGCGGCGGCCGTGTCGATCGGGATCCGCCGCACCTCGAACAGCATGCGCTTGAAGGGCTCGAAGAAGGGGTCGGGGTCCCCGACCGCCATGGCCCCGAAGGTGTCGCCGTGGTAGCCGCCCTCGAGCGCCACGAAGACCGTCCGCTGCGCCTCGCCCAGGTGGGCCCAGCGCTGCACGACCATCTTCAGGGCCACCTCGATCGCGGTGCTCCCGTTGTCCGAGAAGAACACCCGCGTCAGTCCCTCGGGCGCCTTCTCGACGAGTCGCTCGGCGAGCCGGACCGCGGGCTCGTGGGTCGTGCCTGCGAAGAGCACGTGATCGAGCTCCCGGTACTGGCGCTCGATGGCCTCGACGAGGCGCGGTTCTCCGTGGCCGTGGAGGGTCGCCCACCAGGAGCTGATGCCGTCCACGAGCTCGCTCCCGTCCGCGAGGCGCAGCCGCGCTCCCTGGGCCCCGACCACCGGCATGGGGTCTCCGTCCACCGCGTGCTGGGTGAAGGGGTGCCAGGTGACGGCGCGGTCGCGGGGGACGAGGTCGCTCATGCGAGGGCCTGGGCGAGCCCGCTGGCTTCGGCCCAGGACCTCACAGTCTCGCTCGACAGGGGGGCCAGGTGGGGGAGCTCGAACACCGGGCACGCGACGCGGGCGCGCAGGGTGGCGCAGTTCGAGGGATGGGGCGGCCCGACCAGGAGCAGCGCCCGCGGCTGCAGGCCGCGCGCTGCCAGGGCCTCCACCGACAGGAGGGTGTGGTTCAGGGTCCCGAGCCCCGAGCGCGCCACGAGGACGAGGGGCTCCGCGCGACGTGCGAGCCAGTCCGAGGTCAGGAAGGCATCGGTCAGCGGGACGTGCAGACCGCCCGCGGGCTCGACCACGAGCCAGCCAGAGGGGCGCGCCTCCAGCTCCGCATCGAGCGCGGCGTCGAGGGACTGGGGGTCGATCGCGCCGCCCGCGTCGGCAGCGGCCTCGTGCGGCGAGGCCGGCAGGGGGAACCACGCGTGGGGCTCGTGCGCGTCGACGCCCGGGACGAGGCTCCGCACGGTCTCGGTGTCCGAGTCGTCCCCCGTCTGGACCGGCTTCCAGTACGCGACCGGACCGAGCGAGCCCAGGGCGTGGACGACCGCGGCTGCGGCGACGGTCTTCCCTGCGTCGGTGTCGGTGCCCGTGATCCAGAGCGGACGGCAGCTGCGCGGAGCAGCGTCGACGGGCTCCGGGACGCTCCAGCCTCCCTCCAGCAGCGAGGCCGCGAGGGCGTCCACGGCGGCCTCGTCGTGGTGCGCGTGCAGCACGATCCTCAGGCGCGCGGTCCCGGGCGCGACGGTGGGGGGGCGCACCGCGTGGACGCGGGTCCCGGCGGCGCGCAGGCGCTCGGCGAGCTCGAGGGCCCGCTCGGTGGGTCCGACCGGGACGGGCACGATGGCGGCGTCGGGCTCGGGCAGACCCAGGGCGCTGGCGAGACGCCGCGCCAGGCCGAGCACGCGCGCCCGCTCGGCGTCGAGCTCCTGCACGCGCTCGATGGAGGCGCACAGGCCAGCCGCGATCGAGGGGGCGATGCCCGTCGTGAAGAGGAAGGAGCGCGCTGCCGAGAACAGCAGGGTCCGCAGGGCCTGGCTCCCGACCACGAACGCGCCCATGCAGCCGAGGGCCTTGCCGCCCGTGACGATCCGAGCAACGAGCCGCTCGGTCGGCGCCCCGGAGGCGCTCCAGGCACCAGTCCCACGCGGGCCGAGCAGGCCAGCCGAGTGGGCCTCGTCCACCAGCACCCACGCGTCGTAGCGCTCGGCCAGCTCGGCCAGCGCGACGAGTTCGGGCG
>WTJQ01000547.1 GCA_011524785.1 Planctomycetota bacterium
CCCCTTTCCCAACAAGTTCCCCCATGCCCATCGTCCCCATGTTCGTCCCCATCGCCTCAGTCGGCATCGTGATCCCCACCGTCATCGTCAGCATCCTGCTGGGGCTGGTGGCCGGGCTCGCCGTCCTCTTCATCGCGATCGCGCGGACCCGCTCGGGCGGGAGCGTGCCGGCGGACGACCGCCTCATGACGGCCATGGGACACCTCTCCGGCTACGGCGGCTACGTGATCCCCATCGGCGGGGTCCTGATCCCGATCCTCCTGATCATGACGGCCGAGGACGGGGGCACCGTGAAGGCCGCGGCGAAGCAGGCGCTGGCCCTGAACGTGTTCGTCTACATCATGGCCGTGGGTCTGATCGCGCTCTGGTTCACGATCGTCCTGATCCCGCTGGCATGGGCGATCACGGCGGCCCTCGGCCTCGTCGCGCTCGTCATGCCCGCGATCGGCGCGCTCCAGGCAGCGAACGGCAGCCTCTGCGTCTACCCCTTCGTCGGGGGCATGGCCACGGGCCGCTGAGGCGCCCGCCGCTCAGAACTGGAAGTAGAGGAACGGCGCCGGAGCCGTGCTGACCCAGGGCAGCATCAGCGCCGTCACGACGCCGAGGCCGACGGCGAACGCGCGCGGCGGCACGCTGGCCGCGCGCTCGAGGAGGCCGTAGCGCGCGACGCATGCGTGCCCGACGAAGAACGCGGCAGCCACCCACCACATGCCCTGGTCGGCGTGCGAGGTCGCCGCACCGGCTCCGCCCAGCATGTGGCTCAGGGTCGTTCCCGCGCTCTCGATGCTCTCACTGCGGAAGAACACGAGCGAGAACAGGTAGACCAGGTTCACGTACAGGAGCGCCAGCGGCCGAGGGAGGCGGGTCAGCACCGCGCCGGGCGCCGTCCGCTCGGCCACGACGGCGAGGCCGTGGATCAGGCCCCAGACCACGAAGGTCCAGTTGGCGCCGTGCCAGAGGCCGGAGACCAGGAACACCACCAGGAGGTTGCGGTACGTCCGAGCACTCCCCTCACGGCTGCCCCCGAGTGGCAGGTAGAGGTACTGCGAGAACCACGCGCCGAGGGTGATGTGCCAGCGTCGCCAGAAGGCCGTCACGCTGCGGGCGAGGTAGGGCGCGTCGAAGTTGCGCGGGAGCTGGTACCCGAGCAGGCCTGCGAGCCCGATCGCCATCTCCGAGTACCCGGAGAAGTCGAGGTAGAGCTGCAGGTGGAACAGGGTGGCCGCGAGCCAGGTGCTGACGGCGTCGAACGCGGCCGGGTCCGCGTAGACCTGGTCCACGACGGGCGCGAGGTGGTCCGAGAGCACCGCCTTCTTGAAGAACCCCGAGGCGATCGTCACGAGAGCGACGCGTGCCCGCACGTGGGCGTCCCAGCGCCTCGGCTCGGCGAGCTGGGGCAGGAACTGCACGGCCCGGACGATCGGTCCCGCCACGAGCTGCGGGAAGAAGCTGACGAACAGCGCGAGGTCCAGGAAGCTCTCCCGCGGCTCGAGCTTCCCCCGGTAGATGTCCAGTGAGTACGAGAGGGTCTGGAAGGTGTAGAAGCTGATCCCGACGGGCAGGACGATCGCCAGCGTCCAGTTGCTCACGGGGAGCCCCATCCAGCGCGACAGCTCCGCGGCGGACTCCGCGAAGAAGTTGAAGTACTTGAAGAAGCCGAGCAGCCCGAGGTTGGCGGTCAGGCTGAGGGCGAGCCAGGCCCTCCGCGCTCCCTGGCTCGTGGCGCCGGCGATCCCGCGGCCCGCGCAGAAGTCGACCAGGGTCGAGGCGGCGATGAGGCTCAGGAGGTCGACGTCCCAGGCGCCGTAGAAGGCGTAGCTGGCCGCGAGGAGCCACGCCTTGCGCTGGGTGCTGCTGCGCAGAGCCCAGTGCACCCCGAACACGAGGGCGAAGAACCAGAGGAAGCGGAGCTCGACGAACAGCATCGGTCCTGCTCAGTCCTCCTCGCTCACGAGGCGTGCGAAGGCGCGGCCGAGCAGGCCGGACCAGCGCGTGGCTCCCTCGCGGTTGAGGTGCTCACGGTCGAAGCGCGCCTCGGGGGCGTAGAGCGCGGGGAAGGCCGCGGGGTCGTTGAACGGCAGGAGCTCCAGCGCGCCCTCGGCCGCGAGCCCGCGGAGGCCCGGCGTCTGGATGGTGCGCGTGCCGGTGAAGTAGACGCCGCGTGCCCCGATCGCCGCGAGCCGCTGGGCCTGGCGCTCGACCGCGGCCCGGTACTCCGGCGTGGGGGCGCTCGCCGGGCGTCCCTCGGCATCGAGGCGCTGGCGCCAGGCCTCGATCTGCTGGACGTACGCCTCGAGCCCCGCCAGGAAGCGCTCCCTGCGCTCCGTCACGTCCGGCCGGTCCGTGAGCTCCTCCAGCGCCACGAAGCCGTGGTCCGCGGCGAGCTGCTCGCGGGTCGGCGCGCCGCTCCAGGTGCCGCGCAGGCTGCCGAGCCAGGAGGGCCCCGCGCCGAGGTTCGTCGCGTGGCGAGCCGCGAGCTCGAGGTGCTGCTCCAGCTGCCGCTGGCGGAGGTCCCCCTCGAGGTGTCCTCGCGTCCAGGTGAGCGCTTCCTGCGTGGCCTCGGCGTCGTGCAGGAACACGAAGCGCTCGTTGCGCCAGAGCTGCCGCTCGTCGTCGGGGTACTGGATGCGGGGGCTCCAGTCGTTGCCCTCGATCAGGACGTAGCGGAGGTTGGGCAGGAGCCCGCTGTCCAGCAGGACCCGCAGCGTGTGGTCCGCCTCGAAGGGATCCATGCCCTCGACGCCGAAGTTGAAGGACCGGACCTCCAGGCCCTCGGCGCTGCACGCGGCGTCGAATGCCGCCGGGACGAACCCGTTGGCCGTCGCGCTGCTGCCGACCACGAGCGTGTCGTAGTCCGCGCCGTGCTCGGCGAGCCATGCCCAGCGCGCCCGCATGCCCAGGTCCTCGGGCCAGGACGGAAGGCGTCCCAGGGCCCAGGCCGTCACGGCGAAGCTGGCCACGGAGAGCAGGACGAGGGCGAGGCGGGACACCATCGGGAGGGGCGAGTCTAGGTCCCGGCTGCTCCGGGACGAAGGACGCCGCCGGGCGGGTCCCGTGACCGGGGCGCAGCTCGGTCATCCGAGGGGATCCGGTCGGCTCGCCGGCTCTGGGCCGCTACGCTCCCTCCATGGATCCCAGCCGACTGCTGAACCTCTGGCGTCGCCTCGGCGGCACGGGTCCCGGCCGCTGGCTGTTCTCCTGGCTGCTCGGCAGAGGTGTGCCCTACTCGGGCACGATCGGGGCGCGGGTCCAGGAGCTCGCCCCTGGGAGCTGCGTCCTGGAGCTGCGGGACCGGCGCGCTGTTCGCAATCACCTCGGCTCCATCCACGCGATCGCCCTCCTGAACCTGGCGGAGCTGGCCTCGGGGCTCGCCATGCTGTCGGGGCTGCCCGCGACCGCGCGCGGCATCGTCGTCCACATCGAGATGGACTATCTCAAGAAGGCCCGCGGCGTGCTGCGCGCCACGAGCAGCGCGGAGGCACCGGCCGCGGTGACGGGGCCCTTGGACCACGTCGTCGAGGCGCGGATCACCGACGCGGACGGCGACGACGTGGCCGTGGGGCGCATCCACTGGCGGCTCGGACCGCGGCCGGAGGCCAGGACGTGACGGCCGCGGCGCGATTCCTCGAGGACGCCGGTGTCCGCTACCCCGTCGTGTGTGGGGCGATGTACCCCTGCTCGAATCCCGAGCTGGTCGCGGCCGTCAGCGAGGCTGGCGGACTGGGCGTCATCCAGCCCCTCTCCCTGGCCTACGTGCACAGCGGCTCGTTCCAGGCCGGGCTCGATCGCATCCGTGAGCTGACCGATGCGCCCCTGGGGTTCAACGCGATCGTCGAGAAGAGCGTCAAGGCGTACGAGCGGCGGATGCGCACCTGGATCGAGCAGGCGCTGGCGGCGGACGTACGCTTCTTCGTGACGGCGCTCGGGAATCCGGCGTGGGTGTGCGAGCTCGTGCACGCCGCAGGCGGGAAGGTCTATCACGACGTCACGGCCCTGCGCTGGGCGGAGAAGGCTCGGGACGCCGGGGTCGACGGCTTCATCTGCGTCAACGCGCGGGCGGGCGGCCACGCCGGGACCGCGACGCCGGAGGCGCTGTTCGAGGAGCTGGCTCCCCTCGGCATGCCGCTCGTCTGCGCGGGGGGCGTCGGGAA